>CAYYPB010000169.1:0-6330 GCA_964473405.1 uncultured Planctomycetaceae bacterium | reverse complement strand
CGATGCGGAATTCAACGGATGGCTGGGCAACTTCGTCACCTATGCCAGTGCCAACCTCGCGGGCCTCGGCCTCGTGGCGGGGGACATGACGCCGATCACCACCGCCCAAACCGCATGGGCCGGAGCCCTGGCATCCCACGTCACCGCCCAACAGACCGCCAAGATCGCCACGCAGCAGAAGAACCTCGACCGCACCGCCGTCGTCACCCTCGTCCGCGCCTTGGTCGGTCAACTGCAAGCCAGCGCTGCGGTAGACGACACCGAACGGGCCGGCCTGGGCTGTGGCACAGGCGCCAGAGCCTGTGTCTTCACCGCCGAGACGGCGGTGCCACAGACCGGCCCGCCCGTTCTCACCGGCGGGACGCCGGTGCCACAGTGGGCCTGATGGCCGGTTGTATCCAGCGCCTTCAGCACACCACTGCCTTCATGGATGAAGCGCTTTCTGAAAGAACCCTCCATGTGAGAGTCCGCGCGGGCTGAAGCCCGCGGCTCGTCGGGGTGAAGCCTGCGGCGCGCCGAGAAGGCCTGCGTCTCGTCGGGGTGAAGCCTGCGGCGCGCCGAGAAAGCCCGCGGCTCGTCGGGGTGATGGGCGCCGGGACGGCTCTGATCGGGTCCGGGTAGCGTTGCGCGCTGTCCCGAGTTTGTTCGTCCTATAGTCGCGTCGCGTTACGCGGGTTGCGCCTTCGGCTCAGTGGGCTTGGCGTCGGCCCCTTTGCCGAAGAGCTTGCTGAAGAGACCGCCTTGTTTGGCGGTGTCGTCGGCGGTTTGGGGGCTGTGAATCCGCAGGGCGAGGTTGTGGATGTCTTGTCTGATCTTTGCCCGCTCACAATAGGTCTTGAGCGGCTGGCCTATGTTGATGCTCGCGCTGGCGTTCTTCCAGTCGTCCGCGATCTTGGCGAGGAACTTTCGACTGAGGATCGTCTCTACCTGGGATACCTCCAGATAGGCCGACTCGCGTCCCAGGCGATTGCACACGAACGACAGACGGTCGGCGTTGAAGCCCTGCGCGCCGAGCTCCTGAACCATGCGGTCCGTGTTCCGGACACTCGTGACGAGCAGTTGAAGGACCATGAGATTGAAGTCGGCCGCATCGAGTACGCTGCGACCGCCGGGGTCGTGTCGCGTCGGCCCGTCGACGACGACGTATTCGAACATCGCCTGCAGGCTGCTGAGTACATTCGCGCAATGGGCGGCGGTGATCATCTCGGCCTGTGCGAACGAATGCGGTCGGCGTAGCACGTGAACGCCGGTCTCGTGCTTGGTCAGGGCCTTGAGAACCATCTCAGAGTCGAGTTCCTCTTGTGTCGAACAGAGGTCGGCGACGGTGTGTTGTCCTTGAACGTCGAGCAACGTGGCGACGTGGCCGAAGCGGAAGTCCAGGTCGACGATGGCGACGCGATGTTCGCCTTCGGTCAGGTCGGCTAGCTCGACGGCGAGGTTGGTGGCCAGCATCGTGCAACCGACACCACCGGCGCTGCCCATGATGGAGATGAGCTTGCCGGGCTGCATGTCTTCGGCCCGGCTGCTGACGGCGTTCTTGACCGCTTGTTCGAGCTCCTCGATGTTGAGTGGTTTGACGAGGAACTCGCGGATGCCGGCCTTCATGGCACGCAGCACGACATCGCCTTCGGTTTGCTTGCTCAGTGCGAAGATGGGAAGGGTCGGATGGGCCTCGCGAAGCTGCCTGAGGCACTCGATGACCACGGGAGCGACGGGGTCCAGGTCTGCCAGGATGAGATCGCAGGGGAACTTCGCGACAGCATGTGACAGGAGGCTCGGCTCGTCCAACTCGGCGGCGATCCGCACCTGCGGCAACGCGGTGATCGCGCGGCGCAGCTCGGGCGCCTCGGCTTCGTTTGTCGTAAAGAGGATGATGCGTACCGTTTGCGCCATGGCTGCTGTGCAAGCCCCTTCCGCGTTGAGGGACGTTTTCCCCAGCCGGCTGTTCCGACGGCGGGGGTTCCTCGTGCCCTTATCGGCCTCCGCGACGACCCGCTTGAGATCGCCGCGGAGGCCGTGTGAGGCGTTTTCTACTGAATGAGTCGAACCGGACGCTTGCCGCCCAAGGTCTGGAAGATCTCCTTGAGCTGGTTCACATAGAGCGGTTCGCCGTTGTTGCTCGGGTCCGGCGCGTTATCGGCGAAGAAGTAGTGTTCGGACGAACTCGCGAGATCGCCCAGGAGTGCCTCATCGACATCCCCGCCCACGCCGATCGTGTAGACGGTCATTCCCGCTGCCTTGGCAGCGTCGGCTCGATCGGTCGCCCACCCGATGGCCTGGGGATGGTTGTTGCCCACGGTGGAGTTGTACTGGTTGACGTTGGGCTTGCCGTCGGTCAATAGGATCACCACCTTGGCTGCGGCCGTTCGAGCCCGGACGCTCGTCAGTTCGTCGATGCCCTCGTCGATGCCCGAACCGATGTTGGTGTAGACGTAGTCATGGCCGGCCTGGTAGGTGTTCAGGTCGTCGGGCACTTCCTGCAAGACCACAGCCAAGGAGCTGCCGGTTGGGTCCGAGAGATTCAGGCGGTGACGACCGTACTGGCCGAACGTTTCGAGGGAAACGTGGTCTTGCGTGTCAAGGAAGATGATCTCGTCGATCATCGTTTGGACGGCGCCCTTGACCGAGTAGAGCGGTTCTTCGGGCGTGAGGTAGAGGTCTTCCGTCTGGCTCTTACGCGGCTTCCACTCCAACAGATAGTTGATGAACGTCTTGAGGCCGAAGCGGTACCGCAAGTCGGAGTCCGTCCTCGCCATGCGCGTCCAACTGGACATGACGTAGTAGGCATAGTGGTCCCAACTTCCGCTGCTGAAGGGATAGGAGACCGTCTGGGTCAGTTCGTTGCTGTCGACATAGTTGTCGCCATCGCCGCCGCTGCTGTACTTGGCATTGGACTTTCCGCTCTTCCAGCCCGCCAGGCCGAGCAACACCTGGACGCGCCGCTTGTAGCGACTCGAGCTGCTGTCATAAGAACCACTCAACAGGGCCGAGCGTTCGGATGACGTGTAGCCCGCCGTGGTCAGGTTCTCGATGACATCCGCGTCGGAGCAGGTTCTATACCTCTTGATGTAGTGCAGCCCGCTGTCGGACGACGCGTTGTATGAACCCAGAACGATCGCATCGCCCCAACCCGTCATCCAACCAAACCGAGGACCGTTCGGGTTCGAACTACCACCGGTCACCTCGTCTCCCGGATCGGGATTGCCGCCGGCGAGCTGAGGCGCACCGGCTCCGGTGGCCGGCTGGTTGTCGCCCACGCCCGCCGCGCCGGGGGCGGATGGGTCTTGCCCATTTTGGATGCCGGCCTTACCCGTCGACACGGGAATGCTGTTCCAGATGTTCGTGAGGTTGATCTGGACCCCGTTGATGTACCCCGTCTTCTCCGAGGCGAACTGCTTGTGGTGGCGCAGCTCGCTGTCGTCGTTCATCGAGCCGGACAGGTCGATGACCAGCGCGATGTCCCGTGGAACGAGCATGGCGGTGGCGCTGGCTTGGAGGCTTGCTCCGCTCATGCCGAAGGTCTTGGCGAAGAGCAACGAGACCGGTCCATCACCGATTCCCTGTTGGCGTCGCAGCGTGATGCGCACGGCATCGTATGGAAGCTGGCCGGCCTGAAAATCGAACTTCTCGCCGTTCATCACGGCATGGCCGAGAACCATGTCAGACGAAACGACGCTTGCTCCGGTCCCCATGATCTTGTTGAGGCCGGAGAAGGTAGACGCCTCCGCCAGGGCCAGGGTCGAGGCATCCGCCGCACCCAACTGCGAGGCGGCCGCCAGCGCTGCCGCATCGGCGGCACTTTGGAGCTCCTGCTTGGCGCTGAACATCAGCCCCGTGTCGACGGCCAGGGCCGCCATTCCGACGCCGACGGCGCCGCCGAATATCACCGATTGCGCCATGACCGTCGCACGACGGCGCCACATCTGTTGCCTCTTTCCGCGCATTAGCATACTTCACCCCTCCAACATGCGGGTCGGCCGCGCAGCCGCGCGCGATCCCCCCGCTGTTGCTACAGAATATGTAAAGGTGGGTTCCGCAGCCTATGTCGGCGGCCGGCGGATCGGGAACTGGCTGCTCCCGTTGGTGTCAGCGCTCTTCAAACTCGGCCAAGCCCCACGGCCCCTGAAGGGCCAGTTGGCTGGTCGGCCAGCTTGTCAAACCGCCCGTGTGTGTCTTGACCGGATAGGCTTCTCTCGGCACTCGGTCGGACTCCAGGCGAGGATCAGGCGTTCCCTCGAGCTTCTGCATTCCGAACAACTCGAAGTCGGTCGGCACGGTCATCCGGCTACCCGGCACGGGCGGCACCATCTGCGGATCGAGCGGTTCTACCAACTGCGGCGTCACGAGCACGATCAACTCCGTCTCTTCCCGTTGGTAGGACGTCGAACTGAACAGCGTCCCCAGAATGGGGATGTCGCCCAGGCCGGGGATCTTGGAGGCGATCGCCGAGACGTCTTCGCTCAAGAGCCCCGCGACGGCGAACGTCTGGCCATTGCCGCATTCGATCGTCGTCTCGACGCGGCGCGTCTCGAAGCTGAAGACCGGCAGGCCACCCGACGTCGTGGACGACGGGATCGGCTCGCTGACTTCGGTCATGACATGCAAGCGGATGATCTGCTCGCCCAGGACGGTCGGCGTGAAGGCCAGGCGGATGCCGAACTCCTTGTAGAAGATCGATACTGTACTGGAACCGCCGGTGCTGGAGACGACCGACAGGGGTACCTCGCCGCCGACGAGAAACGACGCCGTCTGGCCGCTGATGGCGACGAGGTTCGGCTCGGCCAGCGTTCTGGCCAAGCTGTTCTCGCGCAGCGCGTTGAGGAAGACCTGGAACTCGGCGCGCGGGAAACCGAAGGTGACGTTCGCCGTGGCTCCGTTGCCCACGGGCGCCACCGAATACAGATTCTGCCCAGGTATGCCGCCGAGCGTGATGTCCGCGACGCCCGAGCTGGCGAACGTCGTCGGATTCAGTTGGCCCAGGTTGTTACCGAAGAAGAAATCCCTCGACCAGGAGGATGCGCCGATCGCCCAATTGATGCCGAGTTGACGCGTGGCCTGCTTGTTCACTTCGGCGACGACGACGCGGATCATCGTCTGCTGAACGCCGGCGACGACCAGGTTGCTGCGGATTTCACCGCCCTGGACGAGCCCCGCCATGTCCGTGATCTGCTGCCCCGTCCTGGCGTCCGGCACGGTGCCGTTGAGGTAGATGGTCCCGTTGACGCTGCGAGCAAGGACGTCGGCCATGGGCGAGACGGTCTTGATGAACGCCTCGAGTTGGCTCAAGTCGAGTTCCACGTCGACGTGAAACGCGCGTTCTTCCGCGCCGATGCTGAGCAGCAACTGCGTCGTGCCGAAGCCACGGCCGGTCACGACGATCCGCGTCGGCGAACTCAGGTAGACGTCCGCGATGGTCGGGTCGGCGATGTCCACGCTGTCGACGTTGGCCTTGAGATTGATGACGGCCGAGACGTTTCTGGCGACGCGGATCCGCTCCGTCCGCTTGCGATCGAGTACGACGGACTCGATCAAGTCGTCGTGGGGCTTGGGCGCGTCGGCCCGATCGCCAGGCGCTTGCGCCATGGCAAGTCGGCCCATCGAGGTTGCCAGCGAGCCGGGCTTCGTCAGGCTTGCGAATGCCGGTCCGCTCTCCACGGGGTCCGGCTGTCGCGGCGACGCCGCGGCGGCGTTCGCTGCCGGCGTAGGATCGGAGGCATCGGATGGGGGCGCGGACCGGTCCCGCTCCGGCAGACGCAAGGGTCGGTTCGCCGAGGCTCGTTCCCCGTCCGCGACCGGCGGATCGAGGCGACCTTCCATCAGCGTCATCGCGCCGTTGGCAATCGCCCAGACGACGGGAGCGGCCGGCGTTCGGCCGGCGCCGTCGACGGTAGGCGCGAACAACGGCAGCGCAATGAACATCGCGACCGCGAGGCCCACCTTGGCCTTGCAAGCCGCGCCCGCGAAGCACGACCGGCGAGCTGCCCGCCGGGTGCTGGTCGCTCGAACATTTCCATCCTTGGAATGCATCATCCATCAATCTCCATGCCTGGGTGATTGTCGTCTTCTTTTTCGTCGCCGTCGGCCTCGTCCGCTTCCTTGCGGTCGTTGGAGGCGGCGGGACGCATCGGCAGTGGCGCGCCGGCGGAAAAGCGCCGAACGCCACCGAACGGATCAAACGCGAGGCGTTCCACTTGTTCGCCTCGACGCACTTGAACAACGTGAATCTCCAGCGCCGGCGGGGGCTCGGGCTTGGGCTCCACTTTGGCTTTCGGCCTTGGCGGGGGGGGGATTTTTGGGAGGGGCGAGGGCGTCCCTGAGACAGCCGGGAGC
>CAYYPB010000168.1:5602-6340 GCA_964473405.1 uncultured Planctomycetaceae bacterium | reverse complement strand
ACACCGCAACCAACTATCACAAGCACGACGGAACGGGCGCGCCGCACAACGACGGCCTCAGATGCACCGATTGTCACTTACACTCGGCAGGTTTCATGCCCGCTGGCGGCACATCCTGCATCTCCTGCCACAGTTCCGCGCAGGGACCGCGCCCGGCCGTCGTCAACGCCGACGGCTCCGGCGGACACCACTTCGCGGGCGGGCCCGGCATGAGCGACGCCGACTGCGTGACTTGTCACGAGACCACCCAGCACAGGGCCGGGACCGTCCGGCTATGGGCCGATCCCGGTAACCCCGTGACCCCGCTGCCGCTGACCGGCAATCCGGCCGAACTCGACACGTTCTGCGCCAGTTGTCACGACACGCTCACCCATCCGACGATCCACACCACCGGCGCGGCATGGGAGCCCAGTTGCGTCGAGTGTCACGAACTCCACGACCCGACCAACAACAACCTCAGCTTGATCGACGACCTCGTGAACGGTGCGCCCGTCGTCTTCTCCGCCACCACGGGACCGGGCAGCTTCGATGACGGAGACCCGGCCGTGAACGACGGCATCTGTCAGGTCTGTCACACGACGACCTTCTATCACAAGGCCGACGGCAGCGGCGCTGCCCACAACGATGGAGCAAACTGCACTACGTGCCACGCACACACCGCCGGATTCATCGCAGACGCCACCGCCTGCATCTCCTGTCACAGCCAGCCGCAAGGTGCGCGACCGGCCGTCGTCAACC
>CAYYPB010000168.1:0-5502 GCA_964473405.1 uncultured Planctomycetaceae bacterium | reverse complement strand
CCACCACCGGCCCCGGCAGCTTCGATGACGGAGACCCGGCCGCCAACGACGGCATTTGTCAGGTCTGCCACACCTCGACCCTCTTCCACAAGGCCGATGGCTCGGGCGCTGCTCACAACGAGGGCAACGACTGCACCACCTGTCACTTGCACAACGCAGGATTCATCGCCTCGGCCACAGCCTGCATCTCCTGTCACAGCCAGCCGCAAGGTGCGCGACCGGCCGTCGTCAACCTCGACGGCTCCGGCGGACACCACTTCGCGGGCGGCCTCGGCATGAGCGACGCCGACTGCGTGACTTGTCACGAGACCACCCAGCACATGGCGGGCGTCGTCCGGCTATGGGCCGATCCCAACAATCCCGTGACCCCGCTGCCGCTGACCGGGACTCCCGCCGAACTCGACAGCTTCTGCGCCAGTTGCCACGACACCCTCACCCATCCCACCCTCCACACCACCGGCGCGGCATGGGCGCCCAGTTGCGTCGAGTGTCACGAACTCCACGACCCGGCCAACAACAACCTCAGCCTCATCGATGACCTCGTCAACAGTGCACCCGTCGTCTTCTCGGCCACCACCGGCCCCGGCAGCTTCGATGACGGAGACCCGGCCGCCAACGACGGCATCTGTCAGGTCTGTCACACGACGACGATCTATCATCGAGCGAATGGCAGCGGCACGGCGCATAATGAAGGGGCCGACTGCACGACCTGTCACCCCCACGCGGACGGTTTCATGCCGACCGCCGGCAGTTGCTCCGATTGTCACAGCACGGCGCAAGGCGCGCGTCGCGCGGTGATGGGCGACTTCGCGTTGTCCAGCCACCACCTCCAGGGTGCGTCGGTGAATGACGCCGATTGTGTCGTCTGCCACGAGATGTCTCAGCATCAGCAGGGACAAGTTCGACTGAAGAACGCCGACGCTCCGACCGATCCTTCTGCGGTCGTGGCGTTGGGCGACGATCCTGCCACCGTGAAGACTGAAGCCATCAAGCTCGAAGCGTTCTGTCTGGCCTGTCACGATGCGAACGGAGCCGGCGGCACCGCGCCGTTCACCGACGGCATCATGCCCGCACCGGTCGACGCGACACTATGGACGTCCTCGTCGCACAAGACCGGCACGATGACCTGCTTCGGCGATGGCGACACATTCGGTTGCCACGCCTCCGGCCACGGTTCTGCCAAGAAGATGCTTCTGGCACCTGCGGATGCTTCTCAGACGCCCGTCGCGGGCGACTCACTCCGTGAGGAGGAGGGCATGTGCTACAGCTGTCACGACGCAGACGGCCCGGCGACCACGAACGTTGAGGCGATGTTCTCGCTCTCGACGCATCACAACGTGTCGTCGCTCGAACAGGCCGACGGCTCGAAGGTCGAGTGCCTCAACTGCCACAACCCGCACACGGCCAGTGCGGCCGCCAAGTTGGTCAATCCGGACAACGGCACGGTCTGGACCGGCACCGGCCCCGAGTTCTGCCTGGCCTGCCACGACGGAGCGCCGCCCGCCGGCGTGACGTTCCCCGCCGGTTCACCGGGGACGGGCTACGACAAGTCGGCCTTCGTCGGTACGACGCACGCGACGGCGTTGGGCGGAAACACCTGTCGCCACTGCCACTTGGATCATGGTTCGCAATGGCGGTCCATGCTACGGGAGCGGTACGAGGTCGCGGACGTAACGACCTACGCGGCGGCCAAGTACAACCTGTGCTGGCAATGCCACGATGAGCCTACGACTTCGGACGGTAACACGCAGATCGCGTTCAAGAACAAGCATGCGAAGCACCTGTTTGGCGCCGACGCGCCGTGCAACACCTGCCACAACGTACATAATCCGTACGATGCGGGGGAACCGGGGTACATCAACCTCGAATTCGCCGTGCAAAACGGATACGACATAATTCTGGATGACGGCCAAGGAAACACGTACACGCAGAGTTCGACATTCTGGGTTGACAACAGCCAGAATCCTCCGCTAGGAAACTGCGGCCTCACTTGTCACGGAAAGCAACACAAGCCCAAGAACTACGATCGCACTCCCAACCCGATCGTGGATTGCAGTGCGTGCCATGTGGGCACGCCGATCCCGTAGTCTCTCCCCGAGCGGGGCGTAGAACGGCCCCCGGAGAGCAGCTCCGGGTGGCCGATGGCAAACGGACGATACGGGACGGGTCAAGAGAGTTCGGCTAAGCCCGGCAACGGATGACCCCGGATGCATCGCGACCCGCCGTTGAGGCGGAGTCTGCTCTCGCGGGAATAGCTCCCGGCTCGCTGCGTACCTCGACTGCCCGCGACAACGCGCAATCCTCTTACGCACAGCCGATCACCCCCTCGTGCAGACAGACCCGAGGCGCCGGAATGCCGTTCAGACGCGGCGACCTATTACCTCAGCAGCGATCTTCTTCAAATCGGGATTCGTGATCGTGCGTGCCCGTCGGCGCGGAGACGACCTTCTCGGCCAGCCGTCGATAGGCGACGACCAGGTCGCGGCAGATCAAATCGACGCGTTGGCGAAGCTCGCGACGATCGCGGATGAGCTGTGAGGACAGACGGCGCAACCGCGCCGCGCGTCTGGACTCGTGCTCGTCGGCACGGTGTCCGCGAACGAGATGCCGGATGCGTCGCGTGAGATACTCGAAGTCGATCGGCTGACAGATGATGTCGGCCGCTCCAAGTCGCATCGCCGACAGAACACGATCGCCGTCCAGGCTATCGTCGATCACGATGACCGGTGCGGCCACCGCGTCCTCAGCCTCGAGAAGTGCCGTCACATCGCCATCAGGCACTTGCGATGAGGCGAGTACGACATCGAACGCGACCGATGCGGCTGCCGTGCAGGCGTCCGAGATGCTGTGGACCAGCGTCACGTCGGCCTCGAGTTGCCCGACGGCGTGTCGGATGATCGCGGCGCTGATCTCCGTATCGTCCGCGACTATCAGAATGTGCATGTATTTCCCTGTCATCTGCGATTCCTTCGCACTTCCATGCCCCCGACAGAGTCGGCTCTTCGTTTCGACATCGATCGCTCGGCAAAGGCAGGCGAGGCGCTTCGGCGGTGAGAGCAAGAAAGGCAGAGAAACTGATCGCCACTCGCCCGCCCCGGACTACCGTCTCGCCTAGAGATTCCAGCCAGCGATGGATGCCCCCCTTCGCTTCTGCTTGATTCCCGCGTGTTCCCCGCGAGGCGGGCTCAATCGCTTGAGGTCGCCACGCCGGCAAAACGAAGCCGAACGTGCGTGCCGCGGTTCGGATCGCTGTCGATCCGAATCGTCCCGCCCCCCTGCTGAAGCCAACGCTCGACCCGAGCAAGCCCGAGTCCCCGTCCGCGTCCGGCAGGCCGTCGCGAGAAGAATGGATCCATCGCGCGGCTCAGCACGTCCGCCGTCATCCCGCGACCGTTGTCGATCACGTCGACGGCTACCCAGTCTTCGGTCAAATGCCGGGTCGCCTTGACGGTCAAGCGACGCGACGTCGCGTCCGTCGCCTCGATTGCGTTGGTGAGCAATGCGGCAAACAGGCGTTCGCAATGCATCCGGTCGAACCAGATCGGCGGCGTATCGGACGAGATAGCGAGGTCCACCTCGCCCACTGCCAATAATCCGCCGGACGCCAACTCAGCCACAACCACGTCGACGCACGAGCGCAGATCGACAGCCTCGGGCCGGGGCGCCGAGGACCGCGCGAAGTCCATCAACTCGGTGACGATATCGCTGCAGATATTGGCTTGAGCGGCGATGGCATCGGCGATATTTCGGACCTCCTCGCTTCCGGGATGGCGCCGCAGCAACTGCGCCCGACCCGAGATGACCGCCAGCGGATTGTTCAATTCGTGGGCCGCCCCCGCCGCCATCGCCACGACGCTCTGAAGCGTCCGCCCGCGTAGAAGCTCATCCTGCATCGAGGCGAGTCTGCGATTGACATCGGCAAGCTCGTCACCCAACGCGACGGCGTCGGCCCGTGCGCGAGCCTGCGTCATCGCCACGCCCACGGCTACAGAGAGAACGTCGAGTTCCTCGGACTCGGTCCGTAGCCTCGCCGCGTGCGCTGCCGCCTGAGTGAACAAGATGCCGGCGGCGCATCGGCGTTCCATCAGAATCGGCAGCACCCAAACCGGATCCTCGCCGAGCCGTCCGCGATAGCGATCCACCATCGGAGCCAACGACGCCGGCGGCGGGACGATCCCTGTCCCCGCCGCGGCGAGTTCCGTAGCGACATCGTCGGCTCGCAGTTCCACGGGCGCAGCCGACAGCCTAGGCTCGACGACTCCGTACAGACGACCATCCGAGAACGCCTCGTCCACGCAGCAGCCGTCCTCGCCTGTGACGAAAACGACGCAAGCGGAAACCGACAGGGCCTGGCACACCACCGCCGCTGCCGCCGAGCAGACCTCTCGAACAGAGGCGTGCGGCGAGAGATCGCGGTTCAGTGTGTGAAGGGCGCGGAGGTAGTCCGCCTTGCGTTCCAGGCGAGCCGTTCGCAGCGTCGCTTCCGAGCTGTCCGTCGTCAGCTGGCTAGGAGTCGAGACCGACGCGGAGTTAGCCTCGCCCGTCGCGACGTGTCGCCTTGCACTCGCAAGAAGCGTCTGCCGTTCGAGTTCGGCGGGAAGAGACGCGATGATCCGCAGGCGGTCGGCCTCGCAGAGCCCGAGCCGCTCCGCGAGCGTGCCCGATGAGGCCTCCAGGCGCTGCGTACCGGAGTAGCCGAGGCGCTGTTCGCGTGTAATCGTGTCGGCGAGTTGGACGATCTGAACGTGCCCGACGTCAGCGACAGAGGCGGGCAGCGCATCGGGCAACTGGTGGTGCAGCCAAATGCACTCGACCCATCGTCGCGGCAGACGCCATCGCACCGCAAGATGACGACCGATGCCCGTGTGATCGATCCCCAGAAGCTCGCGTTCCACGTCGGCGATATCCGCTCCGGTGCGCTCGCAGATCAGGACGATCCGTTCGAAGCTCTTGGGCAATGCGGCTCGCAGGGCAGCCTTGCCGAGATCGTGCAGCAGACCGCAGGCAAAGGCCTCGGCGGACGAGCAACTCACATCCAACGCCGCGGCAATACTCTTGGCGGCAAACGCCGTCGCTAGGCCGTGGCGGAACAGCGCCGCATGGTCGGCCGTGTCCCCGGCCGATTTCGACTCGCTCTGCCCGCAGGCCAACGCATCCGCGACGACAAGGGCCAACGCAACCTGTCGCACGGCATCCGCCCCATGCAGGCGAACGAGTTGGTTGAGATCGGGTGGCCCACCGGGCACATCGGGTGGCCCACCTCCTCCGGAGGTGGGGGAGACGATGACCGATTCCCCGGCACCCGCATCATCGACTCCCCCATGTCCAGAGGACATGAGCCACCCATCTTTAAACGCGGGGGAAGCGAAAACCAGGGTGGCACCAAGACCCGCAAGCTGGACTACTTGCTGGCGGCAGCGCCTTACGAAGATGCGCGGAGCTGCGCCTCGGTGGGAGCCATCGGCTCCTGGGGAGTCGTCGGACACTGTCACGCGAGGCGGG
>CAYYPB010000167.1:0-6377 GCA_964473405.1 uncultured Planctomycetaceae bacterium | reverse complement strand
GCCGCTCGAGGCGCGAGCCTGCACAGCGGGGGACCCCGCCAGAGGCCTCCGCGCCGCGGGGCTCGCTCAGGAAGTGGAGACCCTCCCCTGGGCCTCGCCGCCACTGTCTTCGATGCGCACCCTCGTCGATCTGCCCGCCAATCAGCGACGAGCCAAGAAGATCGCCCGTCGCCTGACAGACCTTCGGCGCGAATACCCCGATGCACCGCTCACGCTCGTCGGTGTCAGTGGCGGCGGCGGCCTGGCGATGTTGACGCTGGAAGCGCTGCCCGATGACATTAAGCTCGATCGCGTGATCCTCGTGGCGGCGGCGATTTCGAAGAACTACGACTTGTCCAAAGCGCAGCCCCACGTCATCGACAAACTCATCAGTTTCCACAGTAAACGCGACGCCATCGTGGGGGCTGGAACGCTGACCTGCGGTACGATCGACCGAGCGTACGTACTCTCGGCGGGGCACTGCGGGTTCCTCGAGACGGATGGCACGCTGGCTCGAAGAGACTGGCTCGTTCAGGTTCCCTGGAACGGCAGTTGGTTGGAGTATGGCCACTACGGGGGGCACTTCGGCTACTTCTCGAGGCGATGGGCCCGACATGTGCTGGCGTTGTGGATCGATCCGACGTTGGCGTTTCACGAGTAGGCGGCCATGCTGAACCGCCCTCCCACATCACAGCGCGGGCGACCCTCGTCGGCTTGCCGTTTGGCGGCTGGACGATTCACGTTCTTCTTGCGCGGCTACTGATCTATCCTTGCGCGGCATCCCGGCTATGCTGTGAGGTCGACGGGGGCCGAACCGTGGGAATGCCGGCGTGAATGAGCCCGAGACCCAGGACTGGCGGAACGACGCCGAACTCTTCGCGGCCATCAACCGCGCGGACGGTTCGGCTTTCGAGTCGCTCTATCGTCGGCATCGCGATTGGGTCGTTCGGCTGGCCTATCGCTTCACGCACAATCACGAGGACGCGCTCGATGTTCTTCAAGAGACCTTCTCTTATCTGTTGCGGAAGGTGCCGAACCTCCGACTCACCGCCAAGCTGACGACCTACCTCTATCCCGTCGTGAAGAACATCTCAATCTCGCTGCTCCGCGATCGACGCAAGGCCGAACGGCACACGAGCGAGTGCGTGCGGGCGTTCGAAGAAGAGACGCTCACAGCACCGCCGCCCGATCTTGCCCCGTCCAGAGCCGATCTTGCGAGTGTCGTGTCCGTTCTGCCGGAGCCGCAGCGCGAGGTGCTGCTGATGCGTTTTCTCGACGAGATGACCGTCGAGGAAGTCGCTACCGCGCTCGAAATCCCCCCAGGCACCGTCAAGTCCCGCCTCCACAACGCGGTCAAGACGCTTCGCCAGGACGAGCGGACGAGAAACTACTTCGATCAATAGCACGTCCGGCCAAGAAAACCTCGAACCCGATGAACCCCCACGCCCCCTGCGGCGCTTCAATGGATGGAGACCTCAATCGCGACCATGACGAAACGCAAGCGAAATCCTGAATCGGAACCCGCCCTGCCCGATGATCTGATCGACGACCTCGTTGACCTCTATCGCCCGCCTGCCGGTGTGCCGGGCGACATCGATGCGGAGATCCTCTTTGTCGCCAGGGAGCAGCTTGGCAATGCCCGACGTTCGTGGCGTTGGGGGATCGTCGGGGTCCTTGCGGCGTCGATCGCGCTGGTGTTCGGGATCGAACTCATCATGCAGCCGCGACGGTCGGTGCAGCACTACGACACGCTTGTGCAACGCGAGGCTCCTGCGATCGTCCGCGAGGACATCGACCGTAGCGGCCGCGTCGACATTCTCGATGCCTTCTTGCTGGCGCGGCGCATTGATACCGGCGGCAACACGAAATCCGAATGGGATGTCAATGGGGATGGCAACATTAACCAGGCCGACGTGGACGCTGTCGCCGGGACGGCCGTGCGACTCAACGGAGGTGCGTCATGAATGGACCGACGAGCCAGGCGAGAATCACACAGACGGTCGATTCGTCAAACGGCAAGCCAGGGGGACGCCTGCGTGCTGCAATCGGTCGCGACACTCTCTCGAGGGGTGCCCCATCCCTTCCGGGCGTGGCAGACGGATTGCCCGGCCGCTCAGTCATCGGTCAAACCTCCCTGGTCGCCGCGATCATCCTCGCCACCGCGACCGTCTGGACGTACGCCCAACCGCAAGAGGAGTCCACCCAAGCAGGCCACCCCACCGTCCGCTTCATCTCGCTGGATATCCACATCGATTCGGGCGACACCCCACTGGCGGCATACCAGTTCGAGCTCACCGCTGCGACCGGGCAGTTCAAAATCGTCGGCCTCGAGGGCGGCGAGCATACGGCCTTTGCCAAGCCGCCCTACTACGACAAGAAGGCACTCAGTGATTCGACGAAGGATCACGACCGCGTCATCGTTGCCGCGTTCGACACGGGCGACGACCTACCGACCGGAAGCACGCGCGTCGCCCGCGTCCACGTTCAGATCACCTGGGAACCGACGCCCGACTTCGCCGTCAAACTTATCGTGGCCGCCTCGGATGACGGCGAGCCCCTCGACGCCACTGTAACCTGCAGCCAAGGGAAATAGACATGAAGAAGAAAACACTGATCGTCTCCACATGCATCGCAGGGGCGTGCCTCGCACTGGCTGTCGTTATTGCCTCTTGTGCCAGTCCAATGCCGGAATGCAGAATAGACTCAGAGCGCGATGCCTCGCGCGTCTGGCATATGAACGGGCTAGGCGCGAGCCCGAATAACCGGACCCTGGGTGGGATCACAGGCGGCAGGCAGCGTGCCCATGCCTCAGTTCCCGGCGCGATGCCATCGCTCGATGAGGAACTCTGGATCATCCAGCGCCCCGACGACGATGCGACAGCGGACGACGATGCTCCGGGCTGCGGCGCGCTTATGGCCGTCGTGCCAGGCAAGGAGAAGAACGTCCCGGTGCCGCTCAAGCACACGGACGTTAGAGCCTCTATCAGCGCCTACATCGCCACTGTTGACGTCACCCAGCAGTACACCAACCCCTACGACGAGAAGATCGAGGCGGTCTACGTCTTCCCGCTCCCTCAGAACGCGGCGATTGGCGAATTCATCATGACTGTCGGCGAACGTCGCATCCGCGGCATCATCCGCGAGAAAGAGGAGGCCAAGCAGATCTACGAGGCCGCCAGGCGCGCCGGCCATGTCGCGTCGCTCCTCACCCAACAACGGGCCAACATCTTCACGCAGAAGGTCGCCAACATCGAGCCAGGCAAGAGCATCGACATCAACATCAAGTACCTGCATACGCTCGCCTACAAGGACGGCTGGTACGAGTACGTCTTCCCGATGGTCGTCGGCCCGCGATACAACCCGCCCGGCAGCACAGCGCGGACGTCGGCCACAACCGGACTGTGGCACAGGCGTCCCGCCTGTGATTCCACCGGCGAGACGCCGGTGCCACAGTTGTCTTCGCCGGCCGCGATAACCCTCCACGTGAGTGATACCGACGGCATCGGTGCGGTGGGCCACAAGAGTCGGGGCGCCTCAGGGCAGAAGACCGAGGTGCAGTACCTTAAGCCCAATGAACGCAGCGGCCATGACATTTCGCTCACGGTGAACATCAATGCCGGCGTCGCCATCGAGGCTATCCACTGCACGAGCCACGTCGTCGCCGTCAAGAAGGACGGGCCCGACCAAACCCAGGTCCAGCTCAGCCAGCTCGACGCGATCCCCAACAAGGACTTCATCTTGCGCTACAAAGTTGCGGGCGATCGCATCAAGTCGGCCCTGCTCACCAACGCCGACGAGGACGGCGGCTACTTCACACTGATGCTCTACCCGCCGGCAGAACTTAAGGGCCTCGGCCGTGCGGCGATGGAGATGATCTTCGTCCTCGATTGCAGCGGCAGCATGGGCGGCAAACCCATCGAACAGGCCAAGACCGCCATCCGCCGGGCCCTCAAACACATGACGCCGGAGGACACGTTCCAGATCATTCGCTTCTCGAACAACGCTTCGCAGTTCGGGAGCAAGCCTGTCCCGGCCACCGCGTCGAACATTCGCAAGGCCCTGGGCTACGTCAAGAATCTCCACGGCTCCGGCGGCACGCAGATGATCGAGGGCATCAAAGCTGCCCTCGACTTTCCGCACGACCCCGAGCGCCTGCGCTTCGTCTCATTCATGACCGACGGCTACGTCGGCAACGAGGCGGAGATTCTCGGCGCGATCCACAAGCGGCTCGGCGCGTCGCGCATCTTCAGCTTCGGCGTCGGCGCGTCACCGAATCGCTATCTGCTCAATCGCATGGCCAAGCTGGGCAATGGGGCCGTCGCGCACCTGTCGCCCTCAGACGCCGCCGCACCGATCATGGACCGGTTCTTCGCTCGCATCAGCCACCCGGCGCTGGCCAACATCTCGATCGACTGGGGCGACATGCAAGTCGAAGACGTCTTCCCCGCCAGAGTGCCCGACCTGTTCGTTGGACGCCCGGTCATCTTGACAGGCCGCTACCACACTTCGCCCACTCGCCCCATCCGCGTCACCGGCCGAGCGGGTAGCAACGACCACGAGATGATGATCGCCACCGGCGGCGACGGTGAAGCCCAGCACCTCGGCCTAGCCGCCGTGTGGGCCAGAACCAAGATCGCCGACCTGGCCGACCGCAGTGTTTACGAAGGCGCGGACGAGTTGCCCGACGAAATCAAGCAGATCGCCCTGGAGTACGGCCTCATGTCGTCCTACACCGCCTTCGTGGCAGTAGACTCGCTCAGCAAGACGGCGGGCCCCCACGGCACGACCGTCCAAGTCCCCGTCCCAGTGCCGGACGGTGTGCGCTACGACACGACGGTGACGGAGTGACACGATCAGAGCCGCGACCGTCAGGGAGCGCACATCGTGCGACCGCGAGGGCCCCCTGATGAGCAACAAGCGCTCCCTGACGGTCGCGGCTCTGATCGAAGCAGAGAAAGCCTCGCTCGTCATTGACGGAGGATGGGCCAACCATGAAGCGAGTGTTCCTGTCAGGCCTCTTGATATCGCTCTTGCTTGTCACCACAAGCGGTTGCGCGGCAACGAAACGCTACGAGATTGACTTGACGAAGGTCAAGGTGTTCGAGTGGAACGGCAAGCTTCGCGTCACGATTCAGGACAACGGCTTGTTCTCTGGTTGGCATCCCGAGTATGTCGAACTCTTCTCCGACAATGGGGGCGCTATCTCAGTGAAGACGCGTCACGCTGAGCCTGAGATCTACTTGATCGGCGATCGCGACCGCCACGGCTCCGCGACGATTGTCACGAGACGAACCGGGACACCGTGGTGGCCGCGCAAAGCGGAGTCGCACGTCAAGCTCTTCCGGCCACGAGCGGACCTCGCGGGCTGCGTTGACACATGCGAGCCTCACAATGACGAACACAAGTAGAGGTGGATTGGATCAGGACGACACCTCGGAACACGAGTCAGTCCCCACCCACCCCAAAGGGGATGGGGCACGCGCTCGACGCCCGCGGACCCTACCTCCGACCTGCCTCCGTGCCCGGCGAACCATCCTCCGCTTTCCCGCAATGGCCCCGGGCCCCAGTGGAATCTAACCACCGAGCCAGCCGAACTTGAACCCCTGCGGTTGAGGCCGCGTCCCGGCGCGCCGGGAAAGCCCGCGGCTCGTTGCGGCCCGACATGGAAGCTCTCTGGTCGCCTCCTCAACCGAAAACGCCCTACTTTCCCTCCCTGCTCGCCCTGCCCGCAGGCTCTTCGGGGCCTTCGGGTGGGGCGCATTATCGGCCGCCCCCGGTTTGTTCTCCACGTTCTGTCCGCTAGACTGATATCCAGATGCAACGGTCCCCACTCCGCAGGCGTGGATGGCCCAAACGCTTGCGTCGTGATTACATCGGGTTACCCCCGCTCGAAACAGTCCTGTGCATCTATCCGCACACGTCGGAGCCAGATAGACACCATGCCGACGACGTTCAAGCCCTTCGAAGACATGACGCCCAAGGACTACGCCGACATCGGCTTCATGTCGGGGCTCGAGGTGCATCAACAACTTCTCACTGAGCGGAAGCTCTTCTGCCGCTGCCCGGCAGGGCGATACACCTCCGAGTATGACGCCGAGGTGCTTCGCCACATGCGGCCGACCCTCTCGGAACTCGGCGAATACGACGGCACCGCCCTGATGGAGAAAAAGACGCGGAAGAACATCTACTACCGCATGCACCGCGAGACCGTCTGCACCTACGAGTTCGACGACACGCCACCGTTTCTTCCCGACCCCGTGGCCATCGACATCGCCCTGGAAGTCTCCATGCTCTGCGACCTGGGCCTTGTCGGCGAGATGCACATCGCTCGAAAGCAGTACCTCGACGGTTCGATCCCCACCGGCTTTCAGAGAACGGCCATCCTCGGTGTTGGCGAG
>CAYYPB010000166.1:0-6416 GCA_964473405.1 uncultured Planctomycetaceae bacterium | reverse complement strand
ATGAAAGAAGATCGCGCTCATTGGCCCCAGCGATGCCGGCAAGACGACCCTCATCACCCTCATCGCCGGCATCCTCACGCCTGACGTCGGCAAGGTCCGAGTCGACGGCGTCGATCTCGGCAGTCGGTCCGACGCCGAGCGCAGGGCCTTTCGCATTTCCCGCATCGGTTTTGTCTTTCAGGAGTTCGGACTCCTCGAATACCTCGATGTGAGCAACAACATTCTGCTGCCCTACCGCGTCGGCGATGCCTTGACGCTCTCGCCCGACGTCGAAGACAAAGTTCGCGAACTGACCGCCTCGATGCACCTGGGCGGCAAGCTCGGGCGGTATCCCAAGACTCTCTCTCAGGGCGAACGCCAGCGCGTCGCCATCTGTCGGGCACTCGTCACCTCACCGAGCCTGCTCATCGCCGACGAACCCACGGGCAATCTCGATCCCGATACGGCCCAAACGATCCTCGGGTTGCTCTTGCGGCAAGCCGATCGGCACGGGGCCACGCTCCTGATGGTGACGCATGATCACGACCTGTTGGGCGCGTTCGACCAAGTCATCGATGTGCGGGACTTCGCCGCCGGGAGCGCGTCATGAGCGGCATCCTCTTCCTGGCATGGCGATATGTCGTCTATCACAAGGTCAAGACCGCGATCCTCACGACGTGCCTGACACTGACGATCCTCCTGCCGCTGGCCGCCCATCTGCTCATCGAACATTACGGCGAGGCCCTCATGGCTCGGGCCGACGACACGCCGCTGGTCGTCGGCGCACGGGGCAATCGCTTCGATCTCGTCCTCAAGTCGCTCTACTTCAGCGCGACGCAAGTGGACGCGATCGGAATGAACGAGGTGGAGTCCATCCGCGAGACCGGGCTCGCAATGCCGATCCCCCTCGTGGCCCGGCACACGGCCCGCAAGCGGCCTATCGTCGGGACGACGCCGGAATACTTCACGTTCCGCTCGCTTCGCCCGCGAGAGGGGACGCTGCCGTTGCGATTGGGCCAAGCGGTGCTTGGCGCGACCGTCGCCGTCGAGCTGGGGCTCGGGCCCGGAGATCACTTGTTCTCCGATCAACAGAGCCTCTACGACATCTCCACAACCTATCCGCTGAAGATGGCGATCGTCGGCGTACTCGAACCGAGCGGATCGCCGGACGATCATGCGGTCTTCGTGGATACCAAGACCGCGTGGCTGATCGAAGGCATCACGCACGGTCACCAGGACGTGACCACGCAAGCGAGCGACGGCACGATCATCCAGCAGACCGCCGACCGCGTGACGGTCAATGAGGCCATCGTGAGGTACAACGAGGTCACGCCGGAGAACATCGACTCGTTCCACACGCACGCCACGGCGGCCGAGCTGCCGCTGTCGGCCGTCATCGTCGTGCCGAACAACGCGAAATCGGGCACGCTGCTCAAGGCTCGCTACAATGTATCGCTGGCGCGACGCATGCTCGTCCCGACCGAAGTCGTGGGCGAACTCATGGGCCTAGTGTTTAAGATCAAACGCATCTTCGACGCCGGCTTTACGCTGATCGTCTGCACGACGATCCTGTTCCTGGTCCTCGTGGTCCTGCTTTCACAGCGGTTGCGAAAGCAGGAAATGGAAACGATGTCTAGAATCGGTTGCAGCCGAGCGACGGCGTTCTGGCTTCAGGCGGCCGAACTCGGAATCGTGATGAGCATCGCCGTCGTTCTCGCTGCGGCGCTAACGGTCGCGGCGGTTGCGTGGGCACCGCAACTGGTGCGATTGCTGTAGGGAAGGCGGAGCCGCGTGAGGATGGCGTGATTCGTCGAATCGCCAAACGGCAAGCCAGTGGGACGCCTAAATGGTGCGATGGGCGCCGGTACTCTCGCGCGGCTCTTTTGCTTGTGCCCCTGTGCGGAGAATAGTCGCCATGCCAAGCAAGTCTCGCCCGCGTACGGTCGCGGTATCTCGTTCAGCCTATCTGGCGGTTTTTCTTGCGTTCTTCGCGATCTTGCCCGCCGGATGTGAACGCAAGGGCACCGCTTCGAAACCAAAACGACAGAGGCCGGTCGTCTACACGACGTTCTATCCCACGACGTATTTCGCCCAGCGCATCGCCGGGGACTATGCCGAGATCGTCTGCCCCTGCCCGGCGACCGAGGATCCGATCTACTGGATGCCGGACGACAAGACCCTCGCCGCCTATCAGCAGGCCGATCTGATCGTCATCAACGGCGCGTCGTTCGAGAAGTGGCTCGACAAGGCTTCCCTGCCGCAGTCGCGGATCGTAGACACGTCGAAATCAATGGCGGACTCACTCACCACATTCACGCAGGTGATCCAGCACACGCACGGACCGAGGGGCGAGCACGCACACGCAGGTATCGACGGCCACTTGTGGCTCGATCCCCTGAACTCGAAGGCCCAGGCCCAGGCGATCACCACGGCGTTCATTCGCCGAGACCCGGATCACACTGCGGCATTCCAGGACGGCTTCACGGCATTGGCGAAAGACCTCGATGATCTCGACGCACGGTTGCGAGCCATCTCGACACGACCGGAGAAAGTAACTCTGCTCTGCTCTCACCCGGCGTACAACTACATTGCTCGCCGGTACGGCTGGCAGATTCGCAGCCTCCACTTGGACCCGCAGGCCATGCCCGATGCGAAGGCCCTGGCCGAAATCAAGCAAGCCTCCATCGACTTGCCGGCCCAGTATCTCCTCTGGGAGGTCGCTCCCGCCGACGGAATCGCGGACACGATACGGCAGGCAACCGGCGTTCGATCCATCGTGTTCTCGCCCTGCGAGACATTGGCCGACGATGCCCTGCAGCGGGGTGACGACTATCTATCGGTCATGCGAGCGAACATCGCGGCACTGGAGCAGGCGCTGATGCCATGAGCCGTGGCCACCCCTGAGACGCCGAGTATGAAGTGAGCCGAGCCGGCCCCGCTATGTTCCGCGGGCCCGGGTCCATCTCGCCGAAAAAATGGGGAGTGGACCCCGTTGTGAGGGATGGGGCGTCGTGCATCGAAGCATGGCGGACGGTCGGCCTACCCAGGGGGCGAGGAAACCTCCTGGCCGGATGCCGGGCGGACAGGAGATGGTCCTAACCCCTGTCTAGGCAAGTTGTTACGACGTTTTGCTTGCATCCCTGTGGAACCGACGGTTACAATGGAGGCAGCAACCTGGCCCGGTGGCACCGATTCGATGCGTTGCCGGTAATCGTTGCCCCGACTGGGTCGTCGTGAGGGCCCGGTTGTCTTGCGCCTCGTTTTCCTGGGAAGTCGGCGCACTGAAAAGTCCGCGCGATCCCACGAGACTTCGGCTGCGCGATCGGCCGAGTCGTCGATGAGATAAGTTCGCGCCGTTGCGATTGAGGAGTTCATCATGTCCAAACGTAGCCTGTCACGATTGACCAAGCTTCTGGTCGCGTTGGTTCTCTCGGCATTCCTGTGGCCCGCCATCACCGCGGCCGGCCCCGCGCCGACCGTGCCCGGCCAGTTCGCGAGCGCGCACGCAAACGACGATCCGGATGATTCGAAACCGAAGAAAAAGAAGAAGAAGAAGAAGCGAAGGAAGAAGTCCAAAAAGAAGTCCAAGAGGAAGATTCGTTGGGGCCAGAAGATCAACGAAACGAACGCGCAGTATGACAAGCGCTATCGCCGCGTGTTCAAGCGAACCCGGCAGCCCAGGAAAGGGGACTACACCGGCGGGTTCTTCTTCAACCAAGCGAAGGAAGAGATGAGACTATGGACGTACATGGGGCACCCGGGTTGCCCCTTCATCGTCCGCTCGGACATCAGCCAGGAGTTCACGGCTCAGTTCGTCATGTACCTGGAGAATCTGCACCGCCAGTACAGCACTGTTTATAAACGGCTTCTTGGAAAACCCGCCTTGTTCAAGGAGTACGTCGAGATCATCACCTTCGCCGATCAAGGGACCTACATGAGCGCCGGCGGATCGCCCGGCAGTGCGGGGCAGTTCGCCTTCGCGGGACATCTGACGAATCCTCCCGACCGCTCGCTCTCATGGCCTTCCCGGCATTTTCGCATCATGCAGTTCACCAGCGGCGTCACCAAGTTCGCCAAATGGCCCAAGGACACGCTCAAGCATGAGTGCAGTCACATGGAGCTGATGATGCGCCTCGGCTACAAGAAGGATCCCACGAAGGCGGGGTTGGCCTGGCCCATCATGGCGCCTCTGTGGTGGAATGAAGGCTTGTCCGGCGTGTTCGAGACATGGGATCTCGACATGAGCGTCGACGACAACATCGCCGCGATTCCCCAAAGAAGCGAGTACCCGCCTTTTGTCCGGCGAATGTACGGCACCAAGGACTGGATGGACTTCGACTACTTCTGGACCATGACGCCCAAGGATTGGCACTCCCGACGCAACGTCTTCTTCAACTACTGCCAAGGCTGGAGCCTGGTGGCCTACATGATCACCGGCGGACAGAAGGGCAGGACGGATTTCAGGCGCATCTTCGACCTCACCAAACGGGTTGGCATCAACAACATCGACATCAGCTTCGCGGAGCGTGAGATTGGCTGGTCTCGAGCCTGGGCCGAGAAGTTCCCTCCCGAAATGCAGGACGAGATGACGCAGAACTGGCACGCGTGGATCGAGCAGAACGTCCCCAGGGATGGGGTCGTCCCGAACGAGGAGTTCATTCTCAGGAGAGGCAACATCGACCCCTCCGTCACGAACCGGATCGAGCGTTTCAAGACGCCGGAGGAGATCAAAGAGAATCGCAAGTGGGTCGAGAAAGAGGAGAGACGACGAAGGAAGGCTGACGTGATCTACCGATAGCCGAAGGTGCCGCGCAGGAACATCGCGAATCATCGATTCGCCAAACGGCAAGCCAGTGGGGACGTCGCTGAACGCAATCGGTCGCGTTGTTTCTTGCGCAACGCCCAATCGCGACCCTCGACAATCCAGACAATCGCGCGGCCGCCGGACTTCGAGACCCGGTGGCCGTTTTCTTGCGTTGATCGTCGACTCGATCGCATCAAGTCTCGGCCAGCATGCATCGAGACCGCTACAGGAACCCGAGCCCCAGATTGATCACGATCGTCACGCCGCCCACGTGATCGATCTTGATATTCACTCCGCCCACGGTGGTCGTGATGCTCTGCGTCACGCCGGATGCGAACGTCAGCGTGAACGTCCCAGCCCCGGTGACCTCGAACGAGTATCCGCCCGCATCGTTGGTCGTTTTCGAAGTAGTCCCGAGCGTAACCGTCGAGTTCGCCGTTCCTTCGCCGTGATCGTACTGCCCGTTGCCGTTCGTGTCGGTGTAGACGACGCCGAGGACGAACGTGTTGCCGCTCATGTCCGTGCCGTAGTCCTGCGTCTGCATGATCGAATCGCTGAAGACCGCCCCGTCGCTGGGCCGCGTATAGCTGCCGCGGACGATGCCGACACCGACCTCGCGGTACTGTTCATTCAGCATGGTCACGCGATGACCGCGACCGACGATGCCCACATCGACGAACAACTCGTCGTGCTGGTTCTCCACGGTGGTGACAGCAACGAGCGTGCCCGTCGAACCACGCCAAGCCAGGTTCTCGCCGGCCACGTTGAACAGATAGCCCGCGTTGGTCATGCGCTGGAACGGCGTAACGCCCTCTGGCGTGTCGTGCTCGAAGTAGTTCCGCGTCAGCATGTCCTGCGAATGGTCGGTGGCCACCTGGCGAAGCGTGGCATTCATGGCCACGGCCGGCTTGGGCGTCGTGTCCAAGAGGCCGGGGATGCCCTCATCGATGGCGATGCCCGCCGCCGTGGCCTCCGCCGCCGGCAACAGTCGGGCCCGGTTGATCCGCTCCAACGACAACTGCTCCAGAAGTGTCGCGGCGACCGAGGCCGTTCCGCCGCCGGCCCCTCCAACTCCTCCGCCGCCGCCGGCAGGCAGCGTCGGCGTGAACAGGTTGCACGACGCACAGAGCGTCAAGGCCAACGTGGCGGACAGCAAGAATCTGGACGTTCGCTTCGTAGAACGGGTTGTCACAGGCATGTTTCCTTGAAGGCTAGGCGAGGACACGGTTGGGCTGTCTCCACACAATACGATGCAAGAGGCCCGCACGGCGTGCGGAGGCCCGATATAGTACTTACTATCGTCCTATCTGGCGTTTGACCCTGCGTAGTGTAACCGCCGCGAGGCCCGTAGGCACCCGATTGCCCATGCCCGAAAACGACGCACACCCAGGTTTCCCGCACGTCGCCGCCATCATGCCGGCCCTCAACGAGGCCGAATCCCTGCGGCGGTTGATGCCCAGGCTCGCCGCCTTCGACCTCGGGCAGATCATCGTCGGCGACAACGGCTCAACCGACGAGACCGCCCAGGTCGGGCTGGATCACGGGGGGATCGTCGCTCACGAGCCCAGACGCGGCTATGGGGCGGCCTGCTGCGCGGCGATGCAGCGCATCGTCCAGAGGTGTCTCCCATCGA
>CAYYPB010000165.1:0-6426 GCA_964473405.1 uncultured Planctomycetaceae bacterium | reverse complement strand
GGCCAGAATGCCCATGCGTTTCGCGTGGCCAGCGGTCGTCAACTCGCCCGCGAGGCACCGGCCGACGCCGAGTTTGTGATTCCCGTACCGAACTGCGCTCGCTGCGCCGCCATCGGCTACAGCGATGAGTCGGGCCTGCCGCGCGGCCGTGGTTTTACAACGAGCCATTACGCGGGCCGCAGTTTCATCATGCCGACGCAGCAGCAGCGCGATCTGGCCGTCCGCATGAAACTCAACGTCATCCGCGAGGCCGTGCGGGGCAAACGCCTGGTCGTGATCGAGGACTCCATCGTCCGCGGCACCACGACGCGGGGCAAGATGGGGGCCTTACGCAAGGCCGGTGCGAAGGAGATTCACCTTCGCGTTGCTAGTCCGCCCATTCGTCATGCCTGTTCGTTCGGGATCGACTTTCCCAATCCGGCGGAGTTGATCGCCACGCAGCGGAGCGTCGAGGAGGTCTGCGCGTTCCTGGAGGTCGATTCGCTGGCATACCTGTCACTGGAAGGCATGTTGACCTGCGCCAAGCAGCCGGAGTCGAACTACTGCACAGGCTGTTTCTCCGGCCAGACGCCCATGCCGGTCCTCGCGCCGCACGACAAGCTGGGGCTGGAGCGAACGCGCATCACGAGCTGACTGGGTCGTTGTTCCAACGCTCTGTGAGTTTGAGAATGCTCTGTGGCACCGGCGTCTCGCCGCTGGTTCGCTGGCGGTTCCACTGGCGAGACGACGGTGCCACATACCTGACATAGCTTTCCAGCCTGCGAAGCAGTTTCCTAGCCCTGGAGGGGCGAAAGCTGTTAGCCCACGGCGTAAGCCGTGGGGCGAAGAACCCACGAACGAGCCAGCCCCGGCGGGGCGAAAGATACCGTGCGGTCCCCTCTTTTGCCCCTGGGGGGCTAGTTCACACGCACATCCCGGAACCCCACGGCTTGCGCCGTGGGCTAGCGGCTTACGCCACTCCGTGGCTAACCGCTTGCGTCACATCTCGGTCGTGGCGAATGGTTGCGCTGCGCCCGAAGGTGGCCATCGCCGAAAGTCGCGATGCACCCTACGCAGTTGCGAAATACACAAAGCGACACACACACGCCCGCGGGCGTATTAGTCGATAGTCAGCGCAATCGCCCGATTGGGCAGCGGGGCGTGACCCGCCGCAGCCTCGCGGATCAGGTCTGTGTGCGGAATCCTCGCGCGGCGAAGTTGCCGAATCTGGCGTTTCTGCGCCTTGGCATAGGCGAGCGTGGCGTTGCCGTTGGGGTCGGCTTGAAGGACGCTAGACGACTTTCCTTTTTCGAGTAAGTCCACAATGCGGCCGAGCGACTCCTCGTGATAGGCGCGAATAACGACCGGGTCGAGCGTGTGTCGGCTCATCTTCGCCCAGAAGTCCACCGACCGCTGCCACGCACGCAGTGACGCCAGCCGATTCACCTGCTTGAAGATCGCCCGATTCGTCTTGAACGAGAGCATCGTCGCCTGGAGGTGCCGTTCGAGCATCGTTTCGGGTTCTTCGTAGCTGCCTCGCAGCAGCCGGCGAAGGGAGGCCCAATGCCGTGCGGCGATCTTGGCATCGCTGCGCACTTCCCAGTAGATGTGGCCGAACGTGACCGTCGAGCGGCTGACCGCCATCTGTCGCGGGAGGAACTTGTTGTGAGCCACGGTGTCGGCGGCGAGGTGGGCGAGGTAGCCATAGGCGAAGGCCTTGCCCGAATCGGAGTTCGCCGAGTCTAGGAGGCTCATGCCGGTGGACCAGCGGTGGCAGACCTGCTTGACCTGGCTCATCTTCTTGGCGAGGACGGTGTCGGTGGCGACATTGCCGTACATGAAGTGGCGTCGGTGGGCGGCGATGATCGCGGCGACGGCGGCAGGCAGAAGGCTCAGATGGGCGAGGATGTCGGTGGCCAGCTTGACGTGCGTCGCCGGGCCCCAGGCCAGGGCGTCGGAGGTCATGCACAGCACGGCGATGGCCGCGATTGCGACGATGCTCCGTCCGCGTGTGACACTCATCGATCCGATCCTCAAGTGCGAAGGCGGGACGCGACGGCGTAGGGGCCTTCGGGCCATATTCTAGCGGCGTGTCGGGGCCGAACCAAACTTTCGCCGAGATGTCCCCCTGGCTGATCGGCAGGGCCGAATCGCCACTTGGGCTCCCGTGTCGCGGATTCGCCGGACGCCGATAAGAAGCGACGCGCCGGGCCGGCACCGGAGCATTGGCGTGCCATCGGGATCGGCTATACTGCCCGCATGTCTGCCGAAGCCAATGCCGTGTACTTCGCCCCAGGTGATTACGCCTCCGTTCCGCGAAGGGTTCTGGCGTTTCTGCTCGATGTCGGCGTGGTCTTTCTCTTCATCATACTCGCGTCTCTGGCTGCGGGGTTCTTGGCCGTTCCTCGCGATGTGATGTCGCAGCCGCCTTCCCCCGAGCGAGATCGCCTGATCACAAAGCACATGGGAGAACACGCCTACACGGTCAATGCGCCGCTCGCTCTGGGCTGGATGCTCGTCGTGGCGGGCTACCACACGCTGGGGAAGATGAGGCATGGTCGCACGCTCGGGCACCTATTGACGGGCCTCCGCGTGGTCGATGCCCGGGGCGAATCGCCACGGTTCAAAGTGATGCTCAAGCGGTTTCTCATCGCCTTGCCCGCCTGCGGCATGTTCGGGCTGAGCTACTTCGTCTGCCGTCGCGATCCGAAGCGACAGGCGACGCACGATCAGTGGGCCGGCACATGGGTGGTCCGCCGCCGAGCGAAGCCCGCCGGAGCCGCTGACGTCACCTACCAGACCAAGTTCTTCGGCACGTTGGCGCTGACGTACATGGATGTCGAGCCGGCTGCGCCGCCCGTCGCGGTGGGTGCGGACGGTGTGGAGCAGACGGCCTTGCCGGTGGGAGTCCGCAAGTAGCCGGGTGGCCGATGTCCTCTGGAGATGGGGGAGGCGATGATGCACGAGCGCCGAGATCCGATCATCGTATCCCCCGTCTCCAGAGGAGGTGGGCCACCCTGTCTGTCTCCCGACGAGCCGGGGGCTTTCCCGGCGAGCCGGGTCGCGGCCTTTCCATGCGAGGGAACGCCACCTAGCACCGTACGTCCGCGCGGGCTGAAGCCCGCGGCTCATCTCTTGGGTGACGACCTGGCGCTGTCATGCTAAGCCGCCCCTACCCCGGCCTCGGACACGACCCCGCAGGGGGGGCCGGGTGGTTCGCGGTTGCACTTCTGTGCGCCCTCGCCGGTGCCGGGATCGGTTGGCATTCGACCGCCGGCATCGACATCCTCTGGGACGAGGAGGTCGATCTGAGCATCGCTCGGGGGCTCGCGGTCGATCCCCTCTTTGGCACATCGCCCACGCTGGACCCGTCGCAGATGCGGCTGCCGATGTATGTGAACGCGGCCGCGTTCTTCATCTCGGGCCGAGACGACTTGGCTCTCGCCCGGGCGGTTAGTCTTCTCTTCGGGGCGATCACGGTTGTCGCGGCGGCATCGTTGGCTCGAATGCTGATGGGGCCGACCGTGGCGATGCTGGCCGCCGCGTTGCTCGCGTTTTCGCCGTATTTCCTCTCGTTTTCCCGAATCGCGATGACCGAGGGCGACGTTTTCTTCGCCTGTTTCGTGACTTTGGCCGTCTGGGGGTTCGTGCGATACTTGAAACGTCCGACGGCTTCGCGCTGGGCGATGGCGGCGATCCTTTTGGCGATGGCCGTGGGGGCCAAGTTCTTCGCGGCATTTCTGCTCATCGTCTTCGCGACGATGGCCGCCTCGACGCACGCCCCGGTCGATGTGGGGGCGGCTCCTCGGCGAGCGGATACCCGGCGGCTTCGGCGCCTTCTCGCGGCGCAGGTCATCGCCATCGTCGTCACCGCGGGCTTGGCGCTGCTGCATTGGAGATCGGCGGGTGCCTCCGATGCGACATCCACCGTTGCCGGGTACGCGAAGACGCTCGCCGCCGTCGGTTGGCTCGCCCTGTTGGGCCTGTGGCTGTACACGCTACTGTTCGTATTGAGCCGAGGTGGGCTTCCGGCGGGCCGCATGGCTCGATTCGGTGCCTTGCTCGTCTTCGCCGCTTCCAGCCTGTTTGCGCTGATGCCGGTCCACTTGTTGGATCATTCGATCGGCCGAGAGATCATAGCGAGGGCCTTGCGTTGGGACGGGCGCTTTCCCCTGGCCCTGTGGAGTGATCATCTGCGGCTCTATGCCGGCATCGTGCTGATCAAGCTAACGCTTCCGCTGGGAGTGATCTCGGCCTGTGCGTTGATTTATGCCGCGTTTCACGAGCGCGTCGACGGTCGGTGGCGGCCCTGCATCTTGCCCATCGTTTTTCTCGTTGTGCTGCTCTGCCTGTTGCCGCTCCGCCAGAGCTTCTACTTGATGGGCGTCTATCCGCTCATCATCATCGTTACCGCCGCCGCGATCGTCGGTGTCTCCCGGGCATGCGGACGCGGTCGGGCACGCCGGGTGTGGACACTGCTCGTGCTGGTCGCCTTCGGCCACTTGGGCGTGGAGACCTGGCGGAGTCATCCGAACTACACCTCGTTCGGTTGGCGGGCCGTTGGCGGGTCGTGGTTCGGTGCGGAATCTCGCGGCTACCGCAACTTGATTCAGACGCCCAGCGACGGCGTCGAGAGTCTCATCCGCTGGTGCCTCACCGACTCCGGCATTCGTCCTGGAGATCGGGTCGTGAGCTTCCTCTGGGAAGAGCGGATCATCGAACGCCTACTTCCGGCCGAGCCCGGGTTCGAGTTCGTTCCGCGTGGCGTCGGCCCTGGCTCTGATTCAGTGCCGCCGCGGCCCGATCTCTCGCGGGCCGACTACGTGCTGCTGCACATCAACAACGTGCTGGGCTATGGCGATCGGCCGCCGGATTGTCCCCCGGCCGAGGTTTTGGCGGGTGCCTTCGAGATCGTTCACACGGTCCGGCGGGGGCCGCTGGAGGTTGCATGGGTGTATGCCCGGCGTCGGTAGGAGCGTGTTTTGGGGTCCGCGGGGAGGCTGCGGTCGTGAAAACGCCTGCTGGACGGGGGCTTCAGCATCATGAGGCTGAGAAAAGTCTGAAAACAGGGGTTTTTGTGAGAGACAGGGGGCTGGAATGTGGTACATTCTCGGACGTTGGGTCGCGGCGGCGCGCCGCGCCACGGATGGGTCACAGTCCAACCAGTAAGGAGTAGCCATGCCCGCCAAGCCCAAAACGATGACGAAGTCCGCCCTGATCAACCACCTCGCCGAGAAGAACGACATGACCCGCAAGCAGGTTATCTCGGTGATGGAGACACTTTCCGAGACGGCCTACAAGGAGGCGAAGAACGGCTTCACGCTGCCCGGCATCGGCAAGCTGGTTCTCGTCAAGCGAAAGGCCCGCATGGGTCGCAACCCCGCCACGGGCGAAGTGATCAAGATCCCTGCGAAGAAGGTCGTGAAGTTCCGCATCGCCAAGGCCGCCAAGGATGCGATCCTGCCGACGAAGAAGTAGGCAGCCTTTCAAGACAACTGTATCGTACGCTATCGAACGAGCGCCCCCTCTCGCACAGGTCGGGGGCGTTCTTGTTTCCCGACGGAGCGCCGCTCCAGGCACCCTGTCGCTCCCGGAGCGGCTTGTCGTTTGGCGCCTCGACTATTCACGTCGCCGGCGAACGACTCATCAATGTTGTTCGGATGTGGTCAACGTGCAAGCCTGTTCGAGCGCCTTCGCCAACTGCTGCATGTACCGCGATTTCGGAATCTCAACGGCTCCGAAACTCGCCAGATGCGGCGTGATGTACTGCGTGTCCAGTAGCGTGAAGCCTCTCTCCTTCATTCTTTCGACGAGTGCCAGAAGGGCGACCTTGCTGGCGTCGGTGCGTCGATGGAACATGCTCTCGCCGAAGAACGCTCCACCCAGGCTGACGCCATAGAGACCGCCCACGAGCTCGTTCGACGCCCAGGTCTCCACGCTGTGCGCCAGGCCGAGCGATTGCATCTGACAGTATGCGTCGATGATCTCCGCCGTGATCCACGTCCCTTCATCTCGCTCGGTGCAGGCGACCATCGTTTCTCGGAAGTCCGTGTCGAATCGAATCTCGAATCGTCCGCTTCGGCTCGTTTGGCGCAGGCTGCGAGAAACGCGAAAGCCCGCGAGCGGGAGGATGGCTCGCGGGTCGGGCGAGAACCAACGGATGTCCCCGTCGACGCCCATGGGGAAGATGCCCTGGGCGTACGCGGAGATCAGGATATGGGGCGTTAGCTGCATTGCGTCCTACACCTTACCCGCAGTCGCCGCGAGGAGCTCCACCAAGCGTGCCACCGGCAACCCCAGGTGACGTACTACCGGTAACATCGACACATGGGCTGAGCAATCGCGGGGGGGGGGGGCGATGGGGTTCGCTCGGCCGCGAGATGGGGTTCACAGAACCGGTATTATGCTGCGGCCACGAGACAAGCGTGCGCGCGCCAGACGGCATCG
>CAYYPB010000164.1:0-6470 GCA_964473405.1 uncultured Planctomycetaceae bacterium | reverse complement strand
TCAGGGCTCTGATGACCCGCTCGACAGGGATGATACACCGCAGCATTCTTGCGATTGCCCTGGGCTCTGCGAAGGCACGGAGTTGGAGCCTGGCGGTCAGAATCAGGCCACAAGCCTACAGCCGCAGGCTATCGGGCTTCAGGGCCCCGGCGGTGAATCGAGCGAGCAAGGCGTGTGGACAATCAATGGACAAAAAAAAGGAGGCCCGCACGAATGCGAGCCCCTGGTTCCCAACTCTCGGGCCGGAGAGTAGAGAAAGGAAAGGAAGTCTCTGTTGGGAACCACCTGAATAATAGCACAGGCCCGGCCCGTGTCAAGCGCAAATCTAGATACGATTCCGAACATGCTCGGATCATCGATCCAACGGTCAATGCACCTCGACCCCACACTCGGGCAGCGCGGCCAGGAATCGTCGGCCGTAGGCCTTGGTCCGAATCCGCTTGTCCAGGATCACGACCTTGCCGTGGTCGCTTCGGCTGCGGATCAGCCGGCCGAAGCCTTGCTTTAGCTTCAAGACGGCCTCGGGCAACTGGAACTCCATGAACGGCGAGCCGCCGTCGGCCTTGATCGCTTCGATTCTTGCCTCGATCAGTGGACGGTCCGGTGCGGCGAACGGCAACTTCGTGATGATGACGGTCTGCAATGCCTCGCCCGGCACGTCCACGCCCTGCCAGAACGAATCCGTCCCCAAGATGACCGCCCTGCCGCTTTGCTTGAAGGCCTCGAGCATTCGCCCGCGCGACAGGCCGCGGCCCTGCACGAGCAACTCCAGGTCATGCTCCTCGCAGAAGGGTTCGAGGATCGTCGCGACCGCCTCCATCGCCCGATAGCTCGTGAACAGTACGAACGCTCGACCTTGCGATTGCAGGAGACGCGGCTCGATCCGCTCGGCCGCCGCCGCGTTGAACTCCGGCGCGTTGGGTTCCGGCATGTCCGTCTCGACGTGCAGCGTGACCTGCTCGCGATAGTTGAATGGCGAGTCAAGCTGCAACTCGTCGGCCTCGTCGATCCCCAGCCGCTGCCGCAGGTAGCTGAATCCCCCCTCACCGCCCGTCGACATCGTCGCGCTGGTCAGAACGACGCACTTCGTCTTCTCGAAGAGCGCCTCTCGCAAGACTTGGTCGATCCGCAGAGGGGCCGTGTGCAAACTGATGCGCGGCTCGCGACCGCTGGCCGTCTCCAGCCAATACACGTTTCCCTCGAAGGTCTGCATGAGCAGGCTCTCGACGGTCGTTGCTAGTTCCGTGCATCGCTCCGCCTGGCCGTTCAACTCGCGTTTCTCGTCTTCGCCTTCGACCGAGTCGTGGAGATTCTTCACCCCCGCCGCCAACTTCGACAGCGCCGGGCTCAGCAGATTGTCCACGCTGCCGGCCTTGCGAAGGCGGACCGATCCGTTCCGCGCGGGATGAACCCTCGCCAGCGCGGAGAAGAGCGCATCGCAGCGTGACTGCGCGGTGATCGCTGCCTTCACGACGTTGGGGCAATCCAGCATTGCCAGCAACCCCCGGCCCGTCCGCTCGTTGAACAGCCCCCGCAGCACGCGCTGAATCGCCACATTCGATGCGCTGAGGCCCATGTGATCGCCGGCGACCGACTCGATGTTGTGCGCCTCGTCGAAGATCACCGCGTCATAGTCAGGCAGGACGGCGAGGTTCCGCCGCCGCAGCTCGAGGTCTGCGAAGAACATCGCGTGATTCACGACGAGGAGGTTCGCCGCCTCGGCCCGTCGTCGGGCCTTCTGATAGAAGCAGCGGTTGAAATGCTCGCAGTTGCCGCCCATACAGTTGTTCCGCTCGCTGCGGACGCGCTGCCAGAGATCGGCCTGCGGCTGAAACGGGATGTGGGAGAGCGAGCCGTCCTTCGTGTCGTAGGCCCAGTCCTCGATGTCGTGCAACCGTCGCCGCTGCGCCGGCTGCGAGAAGAGCGTCTCCTGCCGACGGCTCGTCTGGGCGAGTCGCCGCAGACCGAGGTAGTTGTTGCGGCCCTTGACGAGGACGGGCTTCAGCGCCGTGTCGGAGTCGGCATCGACAATCGCCGCCAAAGCGGGGATGTCCTTCTCAATGAGTTGCTCTTGAAGGGTGATCGTGTGGGTGGAGACAACGACTCGGCCGCCTTCGGCCAACACATGATCGATCGCCGGCAGCAGGTAGGCAAAGCTCTTGCCGACGCCCGTACCGGCCTCGACGAGGAGGTGACGTCGCGACGCCAGGGCCTCGGCGACGGCGTTGGCCATCGCGGTCTGCTGCGGCCGGATCTCGCAGTGGGGAATCGCCCGAGCGACTCGAGCCAACCACATTTCATCCGCAGGGCACGATGTCATGGGCTATAGCATCCTCGCAAATTCGACGATGAAGGCGAGCATGATGAGCGACGTGACGAACACGATAACCGTCGCCATCACGGTCACGAGCGTCGTGCCCCGCACGATGCCGTGTTGGTAAGTGGCCATGATGTGCGGCCTGGCCAGCATCAACATCGCCAGCAGCACCGTCGCGATGGACGGCCAAATGCTGATCGAATGGAGGTAGCTGTAGATCCACACACCGCGCGAGACCTCGCATTCGAAGCCGCTCGATGCATGGACAAAATGTCCCCGAACGAAGTGCTGGCCCGCCTCATCGATGCGACCGTTCGGCGCGTCGCCGCCGATGATGGCGTACACCGTGGCATAGCCAATGAAGTTGCCCAGACCCAGGATGATGAGCCAGACGCAGATTCGGATTCGACGACGACGTTCCATACACAAAGCCGCAGATGGTATCCGCGATCCGAAAACCCGATCACACCCCGATCGTCCCCTCAACCGGCGAACTCGCCGTCGCATAGAGCTTCTTCGGAATCCGCCCCGCACGATAAGACAGATGCCCCGCGTCCGTCGCCAGCGCCATCGCCCGCGCCATCGCGACAGGCTCCGTCGCATGGGCCACCGCCGTGTTGAGCAGCACGCCGTCGGCCCCAAGCTCCATCGCCCGAGCCACGTCGCTCGCCGCCCCGACGCCGGCATCGACAATCACCGGATAGTCCGGATCGCCGTCCTTGAGCATCTCCAGGATGATGCGGATGTTATTCGGATTGAGTACACCCTGGCCGCTGCCGATCGGGCTGCCGGCTGGCATCACGCTGGCCGCGCCCGCCTCTTTCAGCTTTCGAGCCATCACGGGATCGTCGCTGGTATAGACCAGCACGCTGAACCCGTCCTTCACCAGGGTCTCCGTCGCCGCCAACGTATCGATCGGGTCCGGCAGCAGCGTCTTCTTCTCGCTGAGGACTTCGAGCTTGACCCACTGGGCGCCGGGGTTCTTCAACTGTTCGAGAATCTCCCGGCCCAGCCGCGCCACACGGATGGCCTCTTCGGCCGTGAAGCAACCGGCCGTGTTGGGCAAGATCGTATATCGCTTCGTATCGATGAAGTCGAGCAGGCTTCGATCCTGATCGTCGATCAGCCGATCCCGACGGACCGCCACGGTGACGACCTCGCAACCGCTCGCATCGAGGCACTCGCGCATCAGTTCATACGTCGCGTACTTGCCCGTCCCGACCAGCAGTCGAGAACGAAACGACAGCTTGCCGATCTTCAGGGGTTTGGGATCCATACTCACGATGCTGACTCCTTGATTGTGTGAGCGTGGTGCCTTTGGCCGCGCCCCAACGGGAAGCGCTCCATCGACCGCACGCTGCCAGATAGCGATTCCCGTTGGGGCGCGGCTAAACGGGGTCACCCGATCGCGAATCGTCCTAGCCGCCACCGACCAGCGTCACGATCTCCACGGCATCACCGTCCTTCAGCGCCGTGGCCGCATACTCCCCGCGGCGCACGAGCCCCTTGTTCACCTCCACCGCAAACGGCGGTCGAGGCTGTCGCTGCATCACGAGCGACGCCACAGTCGCCGGGCTTGCCAGCGCGTACGCCTCGCCATTGAGCCGAATCGACAACGTGTCGGCGGCCGTATTCGTGTCCACTCGTCTGCTCCAGAACGATCCGAGCCGTTCGCCAACCGTCAGCGCGGCCCCCTCGCCCGCCGCCGGGATTATACCGCACACTTCGGATGGGTCACGCGCATGGTCGGTCGCGACCTAAACCTCTCCGTTTAGCCGCGCCCCGACGGGCAGCGCTAATGAGTCGCATCGGCGCTTCCCGCTGGGGCGCAGCCAAACAAGGATGGCCGCGTTCCAGATCAACAGGCCCGGCCCCCATCCTGCGTCGGTTCCGCCTCCTCGGCGTCTACGGGGATCACCGCGAAGCCGTGCGGGACCGCCGTCGAGTCGTTCTCCAAGACCCCGCGAATCTTGGGATACAACACCACCGCCTCGGCCACCATCCAGACTTGCAACACGAGGATCAGCCCCCCCGCCACGACGAGATGGTACTGCCCCTGCGACCACCAGCCCTTGGCGTTGAACGCCCCGATCTGATAGAGCATCGCACAGAACGGCACGACCAGCATGAGAATCGCCGGGCCGACGATGAACCACCTGGGCAGACGCCGTCGGGCCAGATAGAACGCGACGACGAGAAACGCCAGCCCGGCAAGCAGTTGATTCGTCGCCCCAAAGATCGGCCAGAGCGTGAGCCCGCCGGTGCCCATGCCCGCCGCCCACGTTTGCCCCGGCGGGGGAACGGCCGCCACGACCGCCGCGAGTACCACCGCCAGCAGCGTCGCCGCATGCTTCTTCTGAAGCGGCCGAACGCGACATGTCGTCGCCAACTCCTGGATCACATACCGCTGAAGCCGCGTCGAGGTATCCAACGTCGTCGCCGCAAACGAGGCCACCAACACCGCCATGATCGCCACCGCGATCGGCCGAGGAATCCCCAGGCTCGCCACGAAGTTGCCGGCGCCGTCCACAAATGCGCCGACCTTCTCGCCGAGGCCCTTGGCGGCTGACCATTCGTAGTATCTGCTCTGCCACGCAGGCAGGCCAGTGTAGAGCACGCGGCCATCCTCGTTCAGCAGCACAGTTCCATCCGGGACTGCGTACGACTCGCCTGGCCAAAGCTTGCGCTTGAAGTGGGCCGTCGGATCCACAGCGTATGCTGTGGAATCAACGAACGGGACGATGGCCAGTTCCTTGAAGGAACCGTCGAGCGGTCGCCCCATCACTAGACAGTTCTCGCCGTCTTCTTGGACGCCGGCGAAGGCCTCGAACGAGAACCACAACGGCGATCCCTGAGCCTGCGAACCCAACCCCAATCCCGCGCAGCATGCCAGGATCACCAACACCGCCAAGAAGCCTTCCGTCAACATCGAACCGTAGCCGATGAGCTGGGCGTCCGGTTCGCTGGCGATTTGCTTGCTACTCGTGCCGCTGCCGACGAGGCAGTGGAAGCCGCTGATCGCGCCGCACGCAATGGTCACGAACAGAAACGGCATGATCGGCGGCGCCCCGGCAGGATGCATCTGGACCGCCGGTGCCACGATCGGCGCGCCGCCTTCGCTGAACAGTGCCGCCACCCCGATGCCGGCCAGCAGCAACGCGAGGCAGAGAAGCAACTGATGGCTGTTGATGTAGTCGCGCGGTTGAAGCAACTGCCAAACCGGCAGCGTCGAGGCGATGTAGCAGTAGCCCAGCAGAATCACCGTCCAGATCACGATCGGCGAGAACGTCAGCCCCCCCAGCGTCACGGGGTCGAACCCGAATTGCAGAATGGGCAGCTTCGCCGCGAGTACGACTGCACCCATCATCAACGCCAGCGCCAGCAAAGCCGGCCAGTGCGGCGCCCACCGCTTGCGATAGACCAGCCAGCCCATACCGACCGCCAGCGGAATCTCAATCCACACGCTCAACACCGACGCCGGATACATCTTGAAGATCGCCGCAATGACCAGCCCGAAGATCGCCATGACGATCGCCAGAATGACAAACAGGATCAGCAGAAACAGAACCTTGACGCGCAGATTGATAAGCTCCCCCGCGACCTCGCCGATCGTTCGTCCGCCCTTGCGCATCGAAACGACCAGCGCCCCAAGATCGTGTACGGCCCCGATGAAGATGCTGCCCACGAGAACCCAGATCAGCGCCGGCACCCAACCCCAGATCACCGCCAGCGCCGGCCCCACGATCGGCCCCGTGCCGGCGATCGACGTGAAGTGATGGCCGAACAGAATCCCCTTGCGCGTCGGCACATAGTCCTGCCCGTCGTTGATCCGCCGACTCGGCACGGGGGCATCCGCGTCCAGCTTGAACAGCTTCCGCGACAGCCAGCGGCCATAGGTGTGATAGGCGATGATGTAGAGAACGAGACTGCCGAAGGCGATTGCGAACGTGGCCATGCTTCAACCCGCGCGTAGGTCGAGAAATCGGCCGGCGGCCTCACAAGATAGGCGCACGCGGCGACGGGGTGCCATCATAATAAGGCAACGCCGCGTTGCCACCGCAGAACGAGCCGCGAACTTCAGTTCGAGCGGAAGTACGATCCCAGGTGGCATCTACTTACACAGACACAACGCGCGCACTGGAGGTGCCCGGCA
>CAYYPB010000163.1:0-6474 GCA_964473405.1 uncultured Planctomycetaceae bacterium | reverse complement strand
GGGGGGCGACGGCCTCGACGACGCGGCGGACGAGGTCTTCCAGGAGGCGCGGGTCCCGCGTCGGAGCGGTGCGGTGCAGGCCGTTTTGGACGGCACATAAAAGACACTGTGCCCCCGGCGCCCCGCCGGTGGCATCACAGGCGGGACGCCTGTGCCACACTCTCGGCGGCTTTGTGAGATGAGTGAAACGGGCAACGTGATGAACTGTGGACGACAACATTTCGTTTGGGCGATGGGACTGATCGTCGTCGCGGCGTGTCTGCTCGGCGCGAGCCCCGTTCGGGCCACGATCATCGCCGACGTCACGCACCTCAAGGGCCGGCATCAAAACATGCTGATGGGCTACGGGCTCGTCGTCGGTTTGCCGGGCACGGGCGACGGCGGCAAGTATGCGGCGTCGATCCGGCAGTTGCAGTCGATGCTGGAGAAGTTCGCCGTGCCCGTCACGCAGGCCGAGTTGTCGAACACGAAGAACGTCGCGATCGTCTGGGTCGAGGCGACGTTACCGGAAAACGGCGTTCGCGAAGGCGACGCCATCGACGTACAGGTCAGCTCGGTCGGCAGTGCCAAGAGCCTCGCCGGCGGGCGACTTGTGGTGACGCCGCTCGAGGGGCCTCCCGGTGTCGGCGGACTGTTCGCCTTTGCGCGGGGCCGGATCAAGGTCGCCGACGCGAAGAACGGCACGACCGGCACGATCACCGGCGGCGCGGTGATGGAGCAGGACATCATCCACAACTACATCAACAAAGTGATCGACCCGCAGGTCTCGTCGTCGCGGCCGATCGAATCGTGGCAGATCACCCTCGTGCTGGAAAACGTTCACGCCAGCCACGCCTTGGCCTCTGTGATTGCACAGACGATCAACGAGGATCACTCTGAGATCGGGCAGATTCGTCGCGTGGCCAAGGCGAGCGGGCCAAAGAACGTGATCGTCAGGATTCCCGTCGAAGAGCGTCACGACGTCTCGGCGTTCATCGGCCGCATCGAGCATCTTGCATTGCTCATGCCGCAGGGCGAGAGCCGCATCGTCATCAATCGGCGGACCAAGACCATCGCCATCGGCGCCGGCGTCGAGATCGGCCCGGCCATCATCGCGCACAACGGCATGACGATCCGCACGACGATCCCGGCGATCAAGCCGACGGTGGAGAAGCCGCTCATCAAAGATGATTACGCCGTGGCGATGGGATCGCCCGGCCCGCGGGGTGCCAAGTTGCAGGAACTCGTGGACAAGTTGAACCAACTCAACGTGTCGGCAGGCGACATCATCGAGATCGTCGAGAACCTTCATAGTACTGGCAAGATTCGCGGCAAGCTGGTCTACAGGGAATAGAGACAAATGGGTCTGGCGGACATAGCAAACATCTCGACGGCACGGGCCGACCTAGCGGCCGATTCCCAATCGCAGGCAGCAGGCGAATCGCTCAAGCGGTCGTCGGATGCCGGCAAGGAGGCACTGCGAGCGGACGTCGGCGAGTTCGTCGGAAACGTGTTTTACGGCACGCTGTTGAAGGCGATGCAGGATTCGAAGCTCAAGGGTTCGTACATGCACGGCGGTCGAGGCGAAGAGGTCTTCAGAGGTCAACTTCACATGGAGTTGGCGAAGCGCATGGGCCAGGCCAAGAACGATCCGATCGCCAACAGCCTTTTCAAGGCGTGGACGGCGCGAGACGCGGGCCGCACGACGGCCGAAGCGTTGAGGCTTCTCGATCCTGACGGCAACGAACGAGGTGCGGCATGAAGTCAGATGGAAGCGGCATTGCGACCAGCGAACTGACGGCCGAACTCGTCGGCGTGTTGAACGCGCTGATCGGCTTTCAGAACGAGCTTCACGCGGCGATCGACGCGAAGCTCGATGCGATGCGACGGTCTCATGCGGATGACATGATGGCTTCGGCGCAGAGTGAAGGCAGGCTCTGCTCGCAAATCTCCGCCTTGGACGAGCGTCGTGCGGAGATCGTGACGGATTTGTGCCAATGCACGGGCCTCGTCGCTCCGGCCGGCATTCAGAAGGTGTCGCTGCGCATGTTGGCCGTCGGTCTGGACGAACCGGATCGCGCGTCGCTGCTCGAAGCGGGTCAGGCGCTGCGAGAGAAGATGCTTCAAGTGGCCGAGAAGAATCGCGTTGTGGAGTTGGTCAGTCGCGAGATGTTGGCGCACTTCAAGACTCTGTTCATGGCATTCACGCAGGACGACGACAGCCGCCCGACCTATTCGCGCGGCGGTTCGCTCGAGTCGGGCGACGGCGTCAACGTTCTGGACGCGGTGGGATAGGCAGATGGGACTTACCTCAGCATTGGGAGTCGGTCGGACGGCACTGGCGGCCTATCAAGCGGCGCTTCAGGTCGCGGGGCAGAACATCGCCAACGTCTCGACGCCCGGCTACACGCGCACGAGCGCCGATCTGTCCGCCATCGCGGGCCCCGGTCTTCGTGTGGGTCAGCTCGGCAACGGCGTTCAGATTACGGGGATTCGCCGGAACGTCAGCGAAGCGCTCCAGACGCGGCTGCGGACGGCTGTGTCCGACCTAGGTTCGTCGACCGCCGAGAAGAGCGTGATGAGTCGGCTGGAGTCGGTGCTGGATCCGCTCGGCACGTCGAATCTGGGCAGTCTGCTGTCGGAGTTCTTCGGCTCGATCGGCGATCTACAGAACACGCCGGAGAACACCGCCACGCGCGGGATCGTTATCAATACGGCCACGAACTTGGTCGAGAGAATCCGCGGTATCCGCGGCGATCTCATCGCGATTCGCACGGACCTGAACACGGAAATCACAAATGCCGTCGATCGCGCGGACGAACTCGCTACGGCGATCGCCTCGCTCAATCAGCAGGTGACATTAGCCGAGGCCGGTTCCAGCGGTCCGGCGTCGTCGTTGCGCGACCGGCGCGATCAACTGTTGAGCGAAATGTCGGAGTTGTTCAACACGACGGTTCGCGAGCAGCCGACCGGGGCGGTGAATGTCTACATCGGGAACGAAGCCCTCGTCCAGTTCGGCGAGTCGTTCGGCATCAAGGCGGAGATGGAACTGGACAGCGCGACCGGGCTGTACAGCGCCGTGCCCCGATTCAAGATCAACAACGGGCCCGTGCATGCGACCAGCGGAATCGTCGAGGGGTTGACGACCTCGCGGGACGTGCACAACCAGGATCAGTTCTCGCGGCTCGATTCGCTGGCGGCCGGTCTGATCAACGAGATCAACAAGGTCCACGCCGGCGGCAAGGGACTCGTGGGCTATGACACGCTCACCGGGCTCTCGGCGGTGCTGGACTCGACGATCGCATTGAACACGGCCGACAACGGGCTGGCCTTCCTGCCGCAAACCGGCTCGTTCTTCATCGACATGAAGGACAACGGCAGCGGTACGAGCGTTCGCACGCAGATCAACATCGACCTGGACGGTATCGGGCCGGACACGACGCTGGACTCGTTGGCGGCCGACATCAACGCCAACGTGAGCAACATCACCGCGACGGTCCTGGCCAGCGGCAGGCTCCAACTGACAGCGGCCAACGGCTACAAGTTCAGCTTCGGGGACGACACCTCCGGGGCATTGGCGGCCTTGGGCGTCAACACGTTCTTCTCGGGCAAGGACAGCCTGGACATTGGCATCAGTTCGCTGATCACGGGGAACAACGCGCTGCTCGCGGCGGGCGCATCCGATCTGCCCGGCGACGGGAACAATGCGACGGCGATGGTCGGCGTGCAGGACCTCGCGGTGGCGAGCCTGGGCGGCGTTTCGCTGAACGAGTATTACACCGCGACGATGGCCAACCTCGCGGTGAGCGCCTCGGCGGTGAACAGCGCCGACGAAGCGGCGAAGGTTATCTTCGATTCATTGACGGTGCAGCGCGAGAGTATCTCGGGCGTGAACCTGGACGAGGAAGCGGTCGCGTTGATGTCGTTTCAGCGGGCGTATGAGGGCGTTGCCCGGTATATGCGCGTGGTGGACGACATGATGCAGACGCTGCTCACGCTAGTGCGTTAGGCGGCGGCATTGATCGCCGCATGAGGAAACTGGACAGACTGATATGTCAATAAGTGCTTCCGGCAACCTATCCCGCGTATCGACGAGCCTGCGGACGTTTACGTTGATCTCGCAGCTCCAGCGGAACGCGGTCAACATTTTCCGCGAAGAGCAGCGGATCGGCAGCGGCAATCAGCTCTTGTCGGTCGGCGAAGACCCGGTCGCGGCCGAGAAGATCACGCGGATGATCAAGACGCTCGAGGGGCAGGATCAGATTCTCACGAATCTGCGAACGGCCGACAGCTATCTCGCCGCCGCCGATACGGCCGTTTCAGAGATCAGCGACCTGTTGATCGAGGCGGCGCGCATTGCCAGCGAGCAAGCGGGAAGCCTCCAGAGCACCGATGAGCGGGCGTCGCAGGCGGTCATCGTCGATGGGATCATCGATCAGCTCATCAACGTCTCCAATCGAGAGTTCCAGGCGCAGTATCTCTTCGGCGGTCGCCAGGTCTCGCAGCCGCCGGTCAACAGCATTTTGGGCCGGGCGACATTCGTGGGCGATCAGGCCAATCGCAGTACCCTGGTCGATACGTCGTTCACACTGCCGTACAACATCGCGACGAACGAGCTATTCAGGCTGGACGACGAGGTCGTTGGCGGATACGCGAACTTCGACGTCCAGTTGAACACGGCCGGCCGCATCACCGAGCTCGATGGCGCGACCAATACCAATGTCTCCATCGGTAGTCTCTCCGTGACCGAGAGCGGCATCGGCGTCACGTTTGCCGTGGATTTCACCGGGGCCGAGACAATTGGCGATTTGATCGCCAAGTTCAACGACACGGCCTCGACCGCGGGCAGCACGCTCACCCTGGGCGTCAGCGCGGTCGACGGCGGCGCGCTGTCGGTCGTTTCGGGCGGGGGCAACGGCATACAGATTAGCGACATCGGAAGCGGCACGACTGCGGCCGACCTGGGCATCGAGAAATCGGTCCTCGCCGGGGCCGACCTCGAGGGCGACAGCCTCAATCGCCGGGCCGCGGTGACGACGCTGCTGAGTGATCTGAACCCGGGTGGGCTGGCCCTGCCGAGCGGCGTGTCCATCACGAACGGGAACGTCAACGCGACCGTGACCTTCGGCGGCGCGACCACGATGCAGGACGTGCTGAACGAGTTGAACGGATCGGGCGTCGGCATCCGGGCAAGCATCAACACGGCGGGGGACGGCATCGAAATCGAAAACCTCGTGGCCGGAACGGCACTGATCGTCGGCGAGAACGGTGGCATCGATGCCGAGGCCCTGGGCATCAAGTCGCTGGATCCGTCCGTTCCGTTGTCGCGGCTCAACAGTGGGCTCGGAATTCACCCTATTACTGGCGATGACATGCGCATCACGAACGCCAACGCCGTCGCGTTCAACGTGGACCTGAGCAATCTGAACTCGATGCAGGATGTTCTCGACGCGATCAACACGGCCTCGGTCGCCGCCGGAGCTGGGATCACGGCGACGATATCGAGTACGGGCGGGGGGCTGAGTTTGGCCGGTCCGGCCGGCCCCGGCAACATCACGGTCGAGAAGGTCAGCCTGTCGCCGGTTGCCGACGAGTTGGGCATTTTCAAGACGGGTACGTCGACGCAGCTCGTCGGCGACGACGTCGGAGCGTTTACACAGACGGGTGTATTCAGTGCGTTGTACCGGCTTCGCGACGGTCTGCTGGCCGATAGTTCGACGGAGATCACGGAAGCCGGCAGTCAGATCGACGCGCTTCAGAGTGACGTCGCGAATGTGGCGGGCCAGCTCGGCGCGCGGTCCAAAGGGATGCAGGATCGGGTCGTACAGACGGAACAGGCCGTCACGGCCACGACCGCGTTGCTGTCGGATTTGAAGGACGTGGATTTCATCGAGGCGGTGACGAAGTTTCAAGAGGCGCAAACGGCGCTGGAGTCGAGCCTTCTCGCCGGATCGAAGAGCATGAACCTCTCACTGATGGACTTCCTGCGGTAGCTGGATGCTTCGCGGGCGGTGACCGGTTCTAGGAACAGGATTGCGATGGCGGCAATCCCAGCAACGAGTCGCATGGAGCGACCGGGAGCAAAGATTCATGATTATCGAAACATCACGGTTCGGAGGAATCGATGTCGACGACCAGCGGTTCTTGAACTTCCCCAAGGGACTGCTCGGTTTCCCGGACGATCGCGAGTACGCCCTGATTCAGACGGGCGAGAACAGCGCGTTCTACTGGATGCAGGCCGTGCATCGTCCGGAGCTTGCATTCGTCGTGTGCGACCCCCGGCTGTTTGTGCCGGACTATCGCATCGGCATCAAGAACGACGATCTCACGCAGATCGGCCTGAGCGACACGAGCGGCTCGCAGGTGTTCGTCGTCGTCAACAAGATCGACGATATGCTCACGGGGAATCTTCAGGGCCCGCTCGTGATCCACGTCGGCACGCGCGTCGGCAAGCAGCTCGTGCTATCCGACCAGCGGTATTCGACGTGCGCGGCG
>CAYYPB010000162.1:0-6544 GCA_964473405.1 uncultured Planctomycetaceae bacterium | reverse complement strand
CAGGGGCCGCGAGCGGGCCCGGGTTCCACCCGGTGTGGGGGAGATAAAGGTGCGGAGCCGCTGGATGGGATCCGAAATCGAAGCGGGCCGCCTTGCCGTGAATGATGCCCAGGCCGGTGTGCTGGCCCGCCTCGTAGCTCACGTCCAGCAACATATGCAGGCCGCGCGAGATCCCGAGGATGGGGCAACCCCGGTCGATGGCTCGGAGCAACGCCCCGATGAGGCCACGGTCTCGAAGGGTGGCGACCGCTCGGCTGTATGAGGCGACGTCGGGCAAGACGATCTTCGCGGCGCGTTCGATCGCGTCGACGGCATGGACGATTCTGGCGTCGGCGCCGACATCGCGCAACGCGCCCGCGATGCGGTCCGGCTCGTGCGCCTGGCAATCGAGAATCGCGATCATGATCGGCTGTTGCTGCTGAGTTGCGTCGCCCGGGACCACGACGAGCCTCAGCAGCACCCGCCACACAAGGCGGGTGCTGCTGCGCACGCCGGCGATCCCGTGGAACGGCGCGAAGGAACGTACGCCGGCGACGCCTAGTTCTGGTCGAAGCCGCCTGCAGCAGTCGCATCGAAGACGCCACTGGTTCGCTTGACGGCGAAGCACTCCACGCGGCGGTTCTGAACGCGCGTGCGCTTGCTGCTGTTGCTGGTCTTGGGGCGATACTGGCCGCAGTTGGCCTGGATGAGACTCTCGCGGGGGATGCCGAGCTTGGCTAACTCGCGAACCGTACTGAGAGCTCGGGCGGAACCCAACTCCCAGTTGTCCTTCCACTTGCTCTTGCGAATGGGCTCGTTGTCCGTGTGACCAAATATATAAATGTCGCGATCGGGGTAGCGCGAACGAATGTCAGAGGCCAGCCGCGCGATTGTGCTACGGCCTTGGCGTGACAGACTCGCCTTGCCAGATGCGAAGAGGACCTCGCCGGGGATCGAGATCATGTCGAACGTCGGCGTAGTGACCCAGCCGTCGGCACCCTTGGGTTGTTGCTCGGCGTCCGCTCGCATTCGGGCGAGGCTCTGGTTGAGTTCATCGATCGATCCGCGGGCCTCGTTCTCGCGGACCAACGCCTCGTTGATGAGGCGATCGCGATCGTCCAATTCGCTCTTGAGCTGGTCGTTCTCAGCCGTCAGGTCTTCGATCTTGAGGTCCTTCTCGCTGGGGCCGCAGCCCACCGCGCCGACCGACATCATGAGGGTCGCGATGAGTAGGGGGGAAACGAATCTGCGTGTCGTCCATGCCATGACAATGTCCTCCAATTCTCGAATGGCCCCGGACAAGAGGGGCCGCAGTCGCGCGGTTCGATTATCCGACAAGGCCAGCGGCCTCGCGATCAGTGGTTTTCCAAACAAAGACATACCACAAACAGCCGATAACGTCAATGATATCCACACTATTTTGAGCCGCCTGTGCGTTGCCCACAACACCTGGTAGAAGGGCCGAACGGTATTGGCCTGTGATTTGTTTGAGGGACTCGCCGTCTGGCTGGCCGCGCTGGCCAGCGATGCCGAGCTACCCGGCGGGGGGCCAGAGGGGCTGGCCGATGAGGAAGTCCCATAGCAATCGGCCGACGGGGCCGAAGTGGTTCAGGAGAAAGCCGTTCAACCACAAGCCCACGAACGCCCCCAGAGCGAGCCAGGGGCCGAACGGCACGGCGCGGCTTTGCTTCCAGAATCGCGTGAGGAGGATACCGACAATGGCGAGCATCGAGGCGACAAACAGCGTGAACAACACGGCCCAAAATCCCGCCACGGCGCCGATCGCCGCCATGATGTAGATGTCGCCCGTTCCGAACGCCTCCTTGCCGAAGGCGAGCGTGCCCAGGATGCGGACGCCCCAACCTAAGGCGGCACCGAAGACCAAGCCTGCGATCGACTGGCAGCCGGCCGCCACATGCCCGATCCATGCGGCATCGGGGTTCGCCTCTCCCACCAACCGGGCGAATGTGTCGTCGACTCGGCCCGTCATCCGGAAGAAGACGAACAGGGCGACTCCCGTCGTGAGGGCGGGGAGCAGCCACGCGAACTCGCGGAGCGCCATCGGGCGGGCCTCGTGCCGCTCGGCTTCGATCTCCTCGATGATTTGCTCGTCGGCCTCCCGCGTGATGACCGACGCGGAGACGAGTAGGGCCATGAACAGGATCGCGGCGGCGATTCCGCGCAGCATCCACGGTTCGACCGGCAAACCGCCGGGCCGCTCCGGCGCGATGAGCTGCCAAGCGGTCAACACGGCGATCACGGCGGCGGATGCGAGAATCGCCCACGGGCTGAACGGTCGGTCGGAGGAATCGAGATAGGCCGTCGCTTGCTCGGGGAGCTCCGCTTCGGGCCGCTCGTCGTGCGGTGACGGGGCGCGTCGCAGAGCGAACCAGAGCGTCACGAGCCAGATCGCCCCCATTGCGACGCCGCCGAGACACAGGGCCGGGGGCAACATCCCCGCCTCGACGGCCGCGGCGGTGGGCATGCCGCGCAGGGCGTGACAAGCCACGCCGAGAATCATGGCGAAGACAGACAGCCGAATGTCGATCGTGTAGGACTCGATGTCCATCGCGGCCGTGGCGAGCAGGCTCGCGAACAGGCCGAGGTAGGCGATCGCCAGGGGCCAGTCACCGGCCACCGAGCCGACGCCGGGGACGGCACCGGCGACGAACAGGACGTCCCAGATCATGACGAACATCAGTGCCGTGGCGCATTCGATCGTGGCGTAGATGGCGCTGATCGGCACGCGACAATCGTGGCATCGGCCGCGCAGAATCAGCCATCCGAGGACCGGCACGTTGTGCCAAGGGCGAATGCGCTCGCTGCAATGTGGGCAGAAGGACCAACGCGGCTGCATGATCGAGAGCCCGCGAGGGACGCGGAAGATCACGACGTTGAGGAAGCTTCCGACGATCGCGCCAAAGACGACGGCCGGGACAATCCAGTATTCTGCAGACTGCAAGACGGTCAGCAAAGCTCTCACCCGGCCGGCAACAGGGCACTACGATGACTGCGCATCGTTGGCGTGATACCAGAGTTCGATCGCCTCGGCGATGGCGTCCGGCGTTTCGGACATCGTGTCGAGGATGTGATGCGCAGAGGCGCGATACTGCGGCTCTCGCTGGGCGAGCGTAGCTTCCAGTTCGCCCAAACCTCCTTCAGCGGTAAGGTCCGGTCTGCTCTCGGCCGTGTGGGGATCCTGATTGATGCGAGACCAGAGGACCGCCGCCGGGGCACGCAGCCAGATCATCTTTCCCAGACGTTTCATCAACGTGCGATTCTCGGGCGCAAGCAAAGAACCGCCACCCATGGCGATGACGAAGTTCCGACGTTTCTTGAGATGTAGGCAGGCCTCGCGTTCTCGACGTCGGAAACCCTCTTCGCCTTCCGTCGCGAAGATGTCGCGGATGGTTCGACCCGCCTCCTTGACGATCCAGGCGTCGAGGTCGACGAATTGCCAGCCGAGACGCACGGCGACGAGCGGACCGACTGTGCTTTTTCCGCTGCCTCGACCGCCGACGAGAATCAAGTTCACGACTGTTGCCCGCGTTCTATCTTTGAGATGCTGCCATCCTGGACATCGATGTCGATGATGGCGTAATTCAGATGATTGCCGCTCTGGCCGGTATTCACCGATGTGGTGGCACCCAAGGTGTCCTGCCAATGGCCGGTCACGATGGAAGATTCGTGAATGTGGCCGTGGAGCGAGAGAAGCGGCTGGTGCTTTTCGATGGCTTCGCGAATCGCCTGCGAACCGTAGGCGGCACCGCCGAACGTACGATCCAGATGCGTGCCCCGCGGCGGAGCGTGAGCGACGAACACCCACGGTGCCGACGGCACGGTCATGGCGGCGAGTTGCTCCTCGATGGTCTCGAGATCCTGGAATAACAACTGCGCGCCGTGCTGGACCGGTCGGGAGAAACGCGCATCCCATCGGGCACCGCCGATGAAAGGCGGTCGATCACCCGGCTTGTCGAGACGCTCGAAGTCCTTGACGAACCAGGGCGTCGGCGGCGTGTAAGAGTAGCCGACGAAGTGGACGCCATCGATCGCGACGCTGCTCGTGTGTTCAAGTATCTTGACGAGGCCCGCTTCGGCCAACTCGTTCATGGCGGTGGCGCTGCTGCCCCAATCGTGATTGCCGAAGATCACCAGCACCTCGCGGCAGCCGGACAACCGTCGCAGATCCGTCACGAGCTGGCGGAAGGACGTTCGCACATGGTCGGGTTGACCGTTGCCCAGGGTCTCAGGCTTGAGGGCCGAGTCGTCGGGCAGCAGATCGCCGCCCAGGACGATGATGTCCGGCTTGGCGGCCTCGACGGCCTCGAGCAGTCCGGCGCGAAGTTCGTTGCGCCCGTGCAAGTCTGAAGTGAAGAACAACCGCATCGGTCTGATGATTGCCTCGCTTGGCCCACTGCCCTCGTCGCCAACTCCATCCATCGGGGTGCATCTTGGCGCTTGGGCGTCCATCGGTCAATTGTCGCGCTACGCGGCGGGCGCTCTCGACGTTGGCTCGATCACGCGCGTGCGGCGAACCTGTCGCCGCGAACTGCGCCGATCATGCGCGTCCCGAAACGCTCGACGGCCGAACCCGCTGTCGATCTGCTCAGCCGTCGGGCAGGGCCGCCAGCGTGGCTCGGCGGTAGAAGCGTACCGATATTCTCCGATTCGTCCAGTGTTCGAACTGGGCGGCAGCCTGATGGGCGAACATCTCGGCCCCGTCCATCGTTGCGCAACCTGCTTGGCTGGCTTGTCGTAACCATTGCGTTGGCAATGGGTTATAGATTGTGTCGAACACGGTTTGGGTGGCCTCCAGGCTCCCGGTCGGCATGGGAGTTGCGTCGATGTCGGGGGCCATTCCGACGCTCGTGCAGTTGACGATCAGGGCGTGATGTCCATCCGCACGATCCTCCCAGGGACCGTGCCCGCAGCCGAACTGCTCGGCGAGTAGTCGCGCTTTGGCTTCCGTGCGATTGTAGATCGTGACCGCCGCACCGTGATCGCAGAGGCCCGCCACGATGCCACGCGCGACACCGCCGGCTCCCAGAACGGCCGCGTCGAGCCCTTCCAGGCCGGCGGTGCCCTCGGCAAGGCCCGACGAGATCGTCTCCATCGCCGCGGGAAGATCCGTATTCGCCCCGGACCAACGACCGTCGGGCTCGATCTTCATCGTGTTGACCGCCCCCACGCGGCAGGCTTCCGGCGACAGAATGCCACCGGTGTCTTGAAGGAACCGCAGCGCGTGCGCCTTGTGGGGGAGGGTCACGCTGAACCCGTGGAAGTCGAGCCAGGGCCTCACCTGGACCTCGACCATGAACGCCTTGAACGCCTCGTAGGTCGGGCCGATTCTGAGCGGCAGATAGACTGCGTTGATGCCGGCTTCGGCGAACGCGGCGTTGTGAACGTGCGGGCTGAGGGAGTGGTCAATCGGATCGCCGAGTACACCGTAGACATGCGTCTCGGAATCGATCGTGTCCCAGCGATAGGTTTCTCGCAGTGCGTCGATGGCGACCTGCCCGGGGGCGGTCCCGCTGCCCGGTTCGAGGGCGGCGAACGTGGCGAAGGCTCCGAACTTCTTCGCGAGAATGCGCGACGCCATGCCATCGGGACCCATGCAGATGGCGATCAACGGCCGCGGGCTCGTCCGCATCAGTTCGAAGGCTTCAAAGTTGTCTCGGACCGTTCTGGCTTGCCAGGCCAGCTTGGGTACGACGTCGTCGCCGGCACCCAGCATCGTCACGAGATCGCCCTGGAGCGAGACGGGCCTGCCGGTGAAGTCGTGTTTTGAGAGGATGAGACAGCGTTCGCAATCAGCGGGCTGCTTGGTTTCGGCGGGCACCCGCTGTTCGTCCGCCGCGGTTGCTTGGGAACGCAACGTTTCTTGGAGCGTGGCGTTGCGGTGCCACGTTGCGAACTCGACGTCCACGCAGCGGGCCAGGTTGCCCAGGTCGATGAGACGCTCGAGACGTTCGGCCTCGCTCCCCGTCCAGTCTCCGCCCTCGTCAGCGGAACGAATCGTCAGGAGCATCGGCACGTCGGCGGCGGGGCGTTCGAATAGGCCCACGAGATGCTCGTGCGGGACATCCGGCATGAGGTCGACGCGAACCTCGATCGCGTCGGCTCCGCGCTCGACGGCCTTGGCGATGTTCTCTCGGACCGCCTCGATCGCCTCCCCGGCGATCGGCACGATGAGTCGTGTCGTCTGCTTCATGGGGGCGATTATATGTCGCTCGGGCTGACCGTGCGCGGACGCTACGGCTTCTTCCGTCGTCAGAGTACAATCCTGCCACATCATTTGGGCGAGGTGGGCGGTTCGGTGCCGTCGACGTCTGCTCACTCTCAGGGAGGAACGTCATGGCCGAGACAACGACGATTGGTGGCGTGCGGGGGATCGCCCTGCGTAGCTGCAAGAAGGGCCCCATGGTCGTGGTCGACGAGGTCGAGGCCATCGAGAACCACAAGCTCGTCGGCGATGTCGACTGCGAGCCGCATCGTGGTATCACGCTCATCTCCGCGAGGCAGTGCGCCGATGTCGGTCCGCTGTGCGGGCGGTGACAGCGATCAG
>CAYYPB010000161.1:0-6547 GCA_964473405.1 uncultured Planctomycetaceae bacterium | reverse complement strand
GGCACGTCGAGCGCGGACGCGCGGATCAAGCCGCCTTGATCCATGACAGCCCGATCACCGGCACCAAGCGCACATTCAGCTATCGCGAGCTGCTGGAGGAAGTACAGATTTTTGGTGCGGTGCTACAGGCCCAGGGCGTGGCCAAGGGCGACCGGGTGATCCTCTATATGCCGGCGATCCCCGAAGCCGTCATCGGCATGCTCGCCACGGCCAGCATCGGAGCCGTCTGGTCGTCGTGTTCGCCGGACTTCGGCATCGAGGGCGTGTTCGATCGCTTTGGCCAGATCGAGCCCAAGGTGCTGATCGCCGCCGACGGTTACAGCTACAACAGCAAGTCGATCGACTCACTCGAGCGTGTGGTCGGCATCGTGCAAAAAATCGACAGCATCGAGCAGGTGGTGATCGTTCCCTTCCTCAACGATGCGCCCGACATCGGTCGCGTCCCGTGCGCGTCGCTCTGGGATGAGTTCCTCTCACCTCTGTGCGATCTGATCTTCGAGCCCGTACCGTTCGATCATTCGCTGTACATCATGTACTCCTCCGGTACGACGGGCATCCCCAAGTGCATCGTCCATGGAGCCGGCGGCACGCTGCTCCAGCACGCCAAGGAACACATGCTGCATACCGACCTGCGCCCGGAGGACACGCTGTTCTACTTCACGACCTGCGGTTGGATGATGTGGAACTGGCTCGTCAGCGGGCTCGGCGTCGGAGCAACCATCGCCCTCTACGAAGGCAATCCAGGCTATCCGACACTCGAACATCTCTGGCAGTTCGCCGAGCGGACCGGGGTTACGGCCTTTGGCACGAGCCCCAAGTTCATCGCCGCGTGCGACAAGGCCGGGGTTCGGCCCGGCGCGTCTTGCGATCTGTCCCGACTGCGCGTCGTCCTCTCCACGGGCTCGCCGCTGACGGTCGAGAACTTCCGCTGGGTTTACGAGAATGTGAAGGAAGACGTCCAACTTGCCAGCATCTGCGGCGGCACGGACATCATCAGTTGCTTCATGCTGGGCAACCCGATCATGCCCGTCTATGCGGGCGAGATCCAGAGCCTCGGCCTGGGCATGGACGTGCATGCTTTCGACGCGGACGGTCGGTCGGTCATCGGCACCAAGGGCGAACTCGTATGTTGTTCGCCCTTCCCATCGCAGCCGACAGGATTCTGGCGAGATGATGGCAATGAGAAATACCGGAAGGCTTACTTCGAAGACTATCCCGGCATCTGGCAGCACGGGGATTTCGTGGAGATCACCGAACGCGGCGGTGTCATTATCCACGGGCGCTCCGACGCGACGCTCAACCCCGGCGGTGTTCGCATCGGCACCGCGGAGATCTATCGCCAGGTCGAGGGGATCGACGAGATCGTCGACAGCGTCGTCGTCGGCAAGAACACGTCGGACGCGGATGTGAGTATCTGTCTGTTCGTCGTGTTGCGAGACGGCTGCACGCTGGATGACGACCTTGTCGCGACGATCAGAAAACGCATCGCCGCCGGTGCCACGCGACGTCACGTTCCCAAGCACATCAAGCAGGTCACGGCCGTGCCCTACACGATCAGCGGCAAAAAGGTCGAGATCGCCGTGACGCGCATGATCCACGGCGAGCCAGTTCCCAATCGTGACGCACTCGCCAACCCCGAAGCGCTGGAGCAATACGCAGGCATCGTGTAGCTGTGGCCTGGGAATTGTGGCACCGGCGACTCGCCGGTGATTCCACCGGCGAGACGCCGGTGCCACAGCAGTTGTGGGGCGGGCTCTTCGAGACTGACTCGACTCGTTATTTCATCGCCGCCAGCACAACTGGAAGGACCGCACCGCACGCATCCTCCATCGTTCCCGGCAGTTTGGCCCCGGCGGCCCGCACGTGCCCGCCGCCGCCGAACGTCTTGGCGATCGCGGCGACGTCGACCGTGCGCTTGCTCCGAAAGCTGACGCGGATCGGCCCGCCCTCGAACGGCTCCACGAACATGACACAGGCTTCGACCGAGCCGACGCGCTGCGGCTCGTTGATGATCTCCTCGGTCATCTTCCCCGTCGCACCGCAGGCGTTCATCATCTCTCGCGTGACGCGCATCACGGCGAGCTGGCCATCGGCGAGAAGCTCGAAGCTGGAGAGGATCTTTCCGACCAGCCGGACGCGCGGCTCGACATCGCTGCGATAGAGCTTCTCATAGATCGCGTTCGGGCTCGCGCCCGCTTCGACGAGGCCGGTGGCTGCTCGGAGGACCGCGGCGTCCGTGTTGGAAAAGCTGAACCAGCCCGTATCGGTGACGAGACCCGCGTAGAGGAGTGTCGCGGCGTCGGCATCCATCTTCCAGCCGGCCTTCTTGCAGAGCTGGGCGATGATTAGCGCGCACGCGCCGGCGTTCGTATCGAGAAGCACCTCGTCGACGATCGCGTCGCGCGTGACGTGGTGATCGATCGCGACTCGATCGAGCGAGGCCCCGCCGATCACCTCGGCCAGATCGCCGAGCTGGGCGTCGGCGCAAGTGTCCACGATGACGAGCAACTGGGCCGCGGCGAGGACGCTCGAGGCCTGATCGATCTGCCACTCTCTCGCCGTGTCCACGTCGGGCAGAAAGCGATACCGCGGCAGAACGGGCTCGTGGAAGTACACGTCCACTTGTTTCCCGAGGCTCCGCAGTACGCGGCGCAGCCCCAGAGCCGAGCCGATGGCGTCACCGTCGGCCCTGGCATGTGTGGTGATGACGATCCTCTCGGCTGTCTCGAGGCGCGTCAGCGCGGCGGCAATGTCGATTTGTCTGGGCAAGGTCTTATCCTGATTCGTGTGGCGACGGGTTACGGGTGCCCCATCCACTCAGGGGGTGGGGGCTGATTCGGATTACGAACGCATGTGTCCTGGGCGATTCCGTCCCCCATCCCTGGAAGGGGCGGGGCACCCAACCGCTGCTTTCTCTTCGCGGAACCACTCACGAGTCGTTCGCGGTGACGATGCGCCGCACAGCTTCGACGTCATGGGTGATCTGCTCGGTCAGTTCCTCGGGGCTGGCGAACTTCTTTTGGGCGCGGACAAAGGCCAGCAGTTCGAGCCGGGCCGTCTGGTCGTACAGATCGCCGGAAACGTCCAACAGAAAGGCCTCGACGACCCGCGTCGTCCCGCCGAGCGTTGGTCTGTGGCCAATGCTGACAGCGGCGGTTCGCAGCGCGCCATCGATCTCAACGTGGCCGGCATAGACGCCTTCGGCCGGGACGAGTTGCTCGCCAACGTCCAGGTTGATCGTGGGATAGCCGAGATGCCGCCCCTCGCCGGCTCCGTGAACAACGCGACCGACGAGAGTATAGGGTCGGCCCAGGCACGCCGCCGCGTTCGCCACGTTGCCGGCGAGGAGGCTCTGCCGAACGACCGTGCTGGAGACGACAGTTGGCTTCTCGTCCTCGCCGAGATGCAGCATGTACGGCTCGACGACGCGGACTTGAAAGCCGCCCTTGGCGGATGCCTCGTGCAAGGTTTCGACGTTGCCCTGGCGACCGCGGCCGAATCCGAAGTTCGGTCCCTCGACGATATAGGAAGGATGGATGCGATGGACGAGAATCTCGCGGACGAAGTCCCAGGCGGTCAGCGAAAGCAGCTCGCGGTTCGTCTCCAGCCGGACGATGGCGTCGGCACCCGCGTCGATGAGTTGACGCGCTTTCTCATCCCAAGGCGACACCCGCGCCGGCGCTCGCTCGGGGCTCAGCAAAGCGAGCGGATGCGGCTCGAACGTCATGGCGATGACAGCGGCGCTGGAGACATGCGCCAAGGCTCGGGCGGTTCTGAGAATCCGCTGATGGCCCAGATGCACGCCATCGAAGTTCCCCACGGTCAGAACCGCACCGCGAAAGGAAGGATCGACCGAATCAACACCATCAAAGACCTTCACGCCGAGCCCCCCGACGCTGATCAGAGCGGCGACCGTCAGGGAGTGCCTGCCACTCAACCACGGACCCCTCGCAGTGAAAGAGCAGACGCTCCCTTACGGTCGCGGCTCTGATCGAAACCGCGTACTGTTGCTTGCTAGACAATGAACGCTTCATGACAGAGGGATTCTAGCAGATTCTCGACGAAGTCGGCAGCGTTCATCGCCGTCAGCAGATCGATTTGCTGGGACTTGTCACCGCCGAGGGCGGGCTTGGATCGCCCCGCTTCGCTGCCAGAGGTGATGATCTCGAGGCGCATCCGCGTGTTGAGGAACAAGTCGGGCCACACGAGGCTGCCCACGGCGACGGCGGCGGGAGCAAACGTCTTGCCATAACCGGGGACCGCGTCGCTATCGAGAACGCGCTCGAGCAGCGTCGCCGACACCTCGCCCGTGCGGTAGCCGCTGGCAGCCATGTGCGCGACGTGCGATTGATCGAGGCAAACCAGGCCAGTGACGTCGAGCGGCACGACGGTGAGCGGTAGGCCGGAAGTCATCACCGCAGCGGCGGCGGTCGGGTCGTGGTGGAAATTGAACTCCGCGGCGTTGGGCCCGTCTCCCTTCGCCCAGACGGCGGCACCTGCCACATAGATGTGCTTGACGCGGTCCAGCAGATCGGGCTCCTCGTCAAGAACGGTTGCCAGGTTCGTCAGTGGGCCGAGCGCGAGGATATTCAACTCGCCCTTCGCGCCGTCGATCGCCTGTCGGTAGACATCGAGCGATCCCGACGCAACGATCGTCGTATCGACGGGCTCGTCCCAATCTCCCAGGCCATCGGCCCCGAGCGCGTCATCCTCGTCGAGCGAGGCCGCCGCATCTCGGTCGACGCCTCGGCCGACAAGCGGCAAGACCGGAGGGCGCAGCGCGCCGAGCACTCTTGAGATGTTGATCGAGGTCTGGTCGAGGGAGGTGCGACCGCCCGTGCCCACGATAGCTCTGACATCCACGGTCTCGCACGCCAAGGCCATCGCGACGGCGACGGCGTCGTCGATCCCCATGTCCGTGTCGATCAGTACCGGAATCGCCATGGGCCGTCATGCCTTCCCGTCGTAGGGACTTGGCCCCACTCGATGTGAGGGCAAGCGCAAATGCGTACGGCTGTCTGAAGCGCATTATCAGCAAACTCCCCCGCAGGGTCAAACGGCCGTTGCGGGCACACACACAGCGCGTGGCACATCCGCACTCGGCCCGTGTAAGATGATCGCATGCTGTGGCACCGGCGTACTGTGGCACCGGCGTCTCGCCGGTGAACCCACGGGACGCCTGTGCCACAGGATGATCGTGAACCCACAGGCGGGACGCCTGTGCCACAGGATGATCGTGAACCCACAGGCGGGACGCCTGTATCACAGCTTGATCGCGACGAGAAGCCGCGCCGCGGCCCCTGGATTCCACACAATGGCGACACAAACAGACAACCTGATCGATACGGTACTCGCGGGCGGCGTTCTGGGACGAGACGAAATGTCGCAGGTACTCGAGGCCTTCATGGCGGGTGATCTGCCCGACGATCGGGTCGAACGGTTCCTCGTGGTGATGGCCGACCGGGGAGAGACGACCGAAGAGATCGTCGGCGCGGCGACGGTGATGCGCCGTCATGCCGTGCGCGTCGAGTGCGGGGCCGGCGATGCCATCGACACGTGCGGGGCCGGCGGTGATGGGATCAGCACGTTCAACGTCTCGACGGCCGCGGCGATCATCGCGGCGGGTGCCCGGGGCCGCGGGGCGAAAACCGGCAATACGCCCCACCCGGACCCCCGCGGATCACAGGGCGGCCATTTTAAAAAGAAGAGCCCCGCCGATTCCGGTCGTTACTGTCGCCAGGTGAACGGTCAGCACGGCGTTGCGCTGCTGCAGTCCGAGTTCCACCAGCCGGTGTGAGAAGTGGCTTTTGTCCGGGCTGAAGGGACTTCGACCTTCCTTCAGCCGAATCAGCATGACGCTGGTAAAGTCGTAAAGCGGAACGGCGAGCACGCACAACGGCGCCAGCATGACATGCCGACCGATCGACGGCGACTCCTCATAGAACGTCCCCACGATCGTCATCGAGGCGAGCATCAGTCCGACAAAGTAGCTGCCGGTATCGCCCATGAAGATGCTGGCCGGTGACCAGTTCCACCAAAGGAAGCCGGTCAGTGATCCGGCGAGAATCAGCAGTACTGCGGCGACAAACCAGCGAGGTTCGCTGAGTGCGGTCAGCATGATGACGGCAAACATGAGCGACGCGATCAGACCGATGCCTCCGGTCAGACCGTCCATGTTGTCCAGAAAGTTGATCGAGTTAATCAGAACGAGCATCCAGCCGACGGCGATGACAAACCCCAGCCACGGCCACGGCGCGAAAACGGTTGCGCGAACACCGCTCGCCGCCAGAGCACAGGCGACGAGAATCTGAATCACCAGGCGAGGTTGCCAGGGAAGATTCTTGCGGTCATCAATCAGGCCCATGACCGAAAGCACCGTCCCTCCCGCAACGATGCCCCACAGTCGACCAGCCTGAGCAAGCATCCCGTCCAGATGCGGCCAGAATTCCTCAGGCAACCATTTGGGCGGCTGGTCTTGCTGAGTAATTAACCAGACAGCGAGGTGCGCGGCGGCCAGCGGTAGTACGACGCCCAGCCAGATTCCAAT
>CAYYPB010000160.1:0-6576 GCA_964473405.1 uncultured Planctomycetaceae bacterium | reverse complement strand
TGGAGTCGGCACGCGGGTGCGCTTCGGAGGGGTGCGTCTGGGCGCCGGGGACAACAAAAACCGCCCCCTCCCCACCAGCCGTCGGTGACGCCGCCGCCGCCTGGCGAACTGCATTGGCCAGATCCACCAACCCCGCCGCGATCCGCGACGCATACCGGCTCCGCAGCGCGCCGTCGGAGGCGTCCACGAGTGCCAACGCTGATTCGAGGTATTGGAGACCCAGCCGCGGCCGCTCGGAACGAATCAGAGACTCGCCGACCGTCGTGATAGTTGTTCGCACGGCGTCACGATTCAATGCCGCGCCGGGTTGAGTGTCGATCAAACGGGGCTGCAAGCATTGGAACACGCCCAAAGCCCGCTCCTCTCGGCCGAGTTCCACTAGGCACTCGCCCCGGCCCAACTCGCAGACGTCATTAAGGGGACCAACTTGGAAGGAGGCGAGCACATCTTCAAAGAACGAGAGCGCGGCCTGCGGCCGACCATCCTCCTGCTGCAACCTGCCGAGCAGCCAACCCGAACGGCCCCACAACTCGTCATGAGCCGTCCAGCTATTGCGGAATGACCTCAGGAGTGTCTCGGAGTCCAGAGGACGGCCCGTCTTCCAGAGGCACAGCGCCTCGGAATAGACCAACGCGAGACTCTCTCCCGTGCCGGCCAGGCGCAGCTTGCCCTCTTCGACCAGCGCCAGAGCATCCGCCGGTTGGCCGGCGTCCAGTCGGGCCTTGATCTTCCGTTCGAGCGCCCATCGATAGTCGCCCGGCGAAGCATCGGCATCGGCGACAATGGCGTCCAGGTCGGCCAATGTAGAAGGCGGTAGCGGCCTGCCGGGCTGCGTCTCGAGATCGACGAGCAGCCGCCGAATGCGAATTGGTCGGCGCGGCCCCATGTCCAACGCGCGACGCAGGGTTGAAATGGCATCGTCTCGCCGACCGAGCCAAAGGTAGGCATGGCCGAGTGCGTTGACATCCTCGGCATCGGGCGTCGTGCCGTAGGCGACAGCCTTATGGAACTGCGTGACGATGGCCTCAGCGTTCTCTGGCTTGTGCGTTCGGAGGCCAGCTTCCGCTTTGTACACGATTCCGACGAGCAGGCGATGAAACTCGCCGCGATGATCGGCCGGCACATCCTCCTGGGCCAGGAGGTATCCGACATAGGCGCCGGCGCGCGTCAGCGCACCGTGCTCGCGGAGGAGCTTCACCTTGTCCAACTGTTGTTCGAACGTAACCGGCTCGTAGGCGGCGACGATGCGGTAGAACCCGCTGCCCAGCAGGCAAACACCCACACACAAGGCGGGTATCTGCCATCGGCTTGTCATCGTCGCGCGAAAGGATGGGGGTTTCGTATCGCTCATCCTGAGCCTCTTGTCAGCGCGTCCTGAGCGACCGAAGTCGGTCGCCGAACCGCAGACCGGCCATCCTGGCCGATCGCTGAGGGTCGTTCGGCGAGGCGTTTGCACGCCGGCACCGTCTCCGCCTCGAACTGCAGATGGGTTATCGGCGAGATATGCGCCCGGCCCTGCACGCTATTTCGGCATGGTTTGCGCGACCGTCGCGCAACGAAACTGATGCCAGCCCTGTAAGGCGGTCGACGCGGGAACGAAGGAAGAAAAAGATGCGCGGAGCCCGCCGAGATCGAAGATGGTCAGGCGAAATCCACCGTTCAATCCGCGCGGTCGCGCGAACCGAAGAGCGCGGTCCTGGCTTTAATCAGCGATTCGACCGCACGAGCGCAGTGGTCCACGCGAATGCGATTGTCCCACGGCGCTGTCCGCACGCCGCCCAGCGCATCCTTCGTCGTGCGAATGTAGTAGCACCCTGGGCGTCGCACCTCGAGCTGGAGAACAAACCGCGCCGCGGCCAGTGTCGCTTGTCGGTACACCTTGGATCGCGTCTCGTCGCCCACGCGCTCCGCCAGGCGCAGACCCTCGGCCAGCGCGCCGAGATACAACGCCGAGTCGGCACCAATCAGCCCCGCCTCCCGCACGTTAATCGCCCCGTGCAACTCGGGATAGTGGCAGTTCTCCGCTCGCATTTGCAGCAGGGCCAGCCGGTCGGCCGTGTCGAAGACGAAGTCGCTCAATCGCGCATCGTTCGCCTGGGCATAATGTAATGCGAACGCCGTCGCCAACGCCGCCGCCGCGGTCGGGCCCGGAATGTCCGTTGCCCTATCACTATAGAAGGACAACCCACGGTGAATCGCCTTGTCGACCGTGGCATCGCGTCGAGCCGCGTTGACCTGCGCAAGCGCCACCAGAGCCCATCCCGCTTCGGGGCTCACGCTCCGCTGCCGCTTCGGATCCGCGTCTTCCGGGTCCATGGTGATCCGGCCCGACTCACCTTGGGCCGCGAGGATCGCCGTCAGCATGGCCTCACGCTGCTCGGCATACTGCGCTCGCTGGGGCACGACCAGCATGGCCGACAACAGACGCGAGGTGATCTCGAGATACCCCGTGTGCCCCGGCGGCATCAGGGCCAGGCCGGCGGCTTTCGCCTCGGTGGCCCCACTTTGGGCAGCGACCCGTAACTCCATAGGTTGCAAATACTTAGAGAAGCTCGCCAACCCCGTCTGAGCGCTCTCGGCAACCTCGGGCCGACCGCACCACGCCGCGTAGGAGGCCAACCCGGCCAGTGCCCGAAGCTGCACACGGGCGGAGTTGCCGGAGTCGTACCGGTCAGCGCTGGGCAGGAACGCCTGGGAGAACCCGCCGTTGGTGTTCTGGCGGTAGTGGAGATAGTCGCCCATCCGCCCGATGGCCGCGTCGAGGGTCTCGGCCGTCAACGACTGGGGCTCCACGAGGGCGTCGCCGCGAAGGAGCCGAATGGGCAGATCGCCCCCCCTGGGCTGCCAGAGGTGAATGGCCCAGAATCGGAAGTACCGTATCTTCTTTGAAAATCGGAGCTTATGGGTATGCTTTACGCCGGCTCTCTGCTCCGGTCCCGCCAGGGTCAGATCGGGCGAGTAACGCTGGGAAACCACCTCGCTGGGGCGCGTCCAGGCCCGTCGATCCCGAAACTCGACGCCGATCCCCTCCGCGGCAGGCTCGAAAGCGTCCAGGAGGGCCTTCGTCCAACGGCCTTGGTTCTCGAAGTAGGTGCCGCCGATCCGAACGCGCGGGCCTATCCACTCCAATTCGATCCCAAGGGCGTCGCCGTGACCCTTCATTGTCACGTTCCTGTCCAAAGCCGCTTGGCCCAGCAACGTCCCCGCAGCAACCACCGCTTCCACCACGTCCATCTCGGGCGATTCGGCCTCCGCCATCGAGACGCCGCCCGATCGCAAGGTGAGATGAATGATGCCCTTGAGCCCCTTGAGGCCCGGTGGTCTGTAGCCGGCCGGCTTCTCGGGCAGCCCTTGGGCCTTGGCCCGGAAGGCCCGCCTGGCACCGTTCATCAGGAGTACCAAGTCTTCGTAGGCGACCGGCGGGACGGGCAGGGCTTTTCTGGGGTTCCGGCTGCCGCCGCCGCTACTCGTCCAGAGGGGTCGGTCGTCGCTCTCGCCGGCCGCGACCCCGCCGACATCCAACGGTGCCGCCGTGGGTTGCGACGACTGCGCGAAGGCGGACGCCGGCAGCGACAGGGCGAAACTCGTCGCCAGGATCCCACAAGTGCGATACGTCATAGAGCTGCCTTTCTGTCCCCGCGGCTTGCCAGCCGTGGGCTTGGAGTGAGATTCTTGAGCCATGCGGCGTCGGCCCGACTCCGCGCGATGCCGCTACGGGGTTGGCGTCGGTATCTCCCATGACTCAGACACCATGAATCGGGCGGGGTGGGGAGCCATCTCGAAGTCTGCCGGCAGCCGACCTGCCGAATCCCCATCTATCTGCACTGGCACGCGTTCCTCAGACACAAGCCGGATGCGCCGAGCCTGTCGATACACGACTCCCTCGCTGCTATCGTGCTGTCCGAGCAGTGCCCTCAGCGCGTGGCCCATCAGCCTCACACGGCTGTCGCACGTCATCGCACAAACATCCAACAGACCATCATCGGGCATTGCCCGACGCAAGATGCGCAATCCGAGTGCATATCGGGGCACGCTGCCCACGAGGGCGAAGCCCGGCCCCTGGAAGATCGTCTCGCCGTCCGCTTGGATCGTCAGATGGGGATGCCGATAATGCCAAAAGGCCTGCCAGAGCGGGCCCACATAGCTGAGATACGACAAATGGCCGCGGCGGCCTTCGGAGACGAGCCGAACCGCCTCCGCGTCGAAGCCCACGCCGGCCATCAGCAGGAAGCGCCGGCCATTGCAGATGGGCACGTCGAACCGGACCTCTCTGCCTTGATCGAGCAACTGGTAGAGCCAGTCCGGATCGAGCCGGAGGTCCATGTACTTGGCGAGTACGTTCTCCGTACCGCTGGGGACGACCAAGATGGGCGGGCCCTCGTGGGTCATGCCGCTGACGGCCTCGTTGATGGTTCCGTCGCCGCCCGCAACGATGAGACAATCGACGTCCTTGCCGCAGCATCGCTCGGCAACGCGTCGTGCGTGGCCGGGCCCCGTCGTGGTCTCGACGTTCACTTGGCGTCCGCCGTCTCGGAGCCGCTGAACCAGGGCATCGAGTACCGCTCGGCCGGCCGAGCGGCCGGAGATCGGATTGACGACGACCTGGATGGCCCCGGTTGAAGTCACGGCTTGCCTCCAGAGCGTCGCTTGGAACCGCGAATGCAGGCCAGAAGGGGCCTTCTCGGACTGCACGGGAAAGTTGACCGAACCGACGGGCCCAAGTATCGTCCTTTGGGTAGGAAAACGCAGGTCATCGGAACCCCAAATGCTATGAGTACCCAGGCGAATGCGGCAGGCAAGGCCCAAGTGCGCTCGACGGAGAGCGGCGTCACAACCGGTGGCCAGAAGCCCGATACGGTCCGCGACACCATCGAGTCTATCGTCGTGGCGTTCATCCTCGCCTTCGTGTTCCGGGCGTTCGTCGTCGAGGCCTTTGTCATTCCAACGGGCTCGATGGCCCCATCTCTCTACGGCCAGCACGTTCAGCACCGCTGTCCGGTGTGCCAGTACCCGTTCGCGTACGGCATCCGCGAGCGTTCCCGCGTGGGGGACCGGGACTACCCAGGCACCTTAGACAATCCATTCTACGTCCGCTGCCCGAATTGCACATGGGACTACAACGGCGTTGATGTCATCAATACGAAGAAGGAACGGGTCACGTCGAGCGCGGGCGACCGCATCCTGGTCTTGAAATGGCCCTACGACATCGGCGGCGATTACCTGGGACCGCAGCGGTGGGACGTGGTGGTCTTCAAGGATCCGCAGGACGGTGAGACGAACTTCATCAAGCGGCTGCTGGGGCTTCCGGGCGAGGTGCTGGAGATCATCGACGGCGACGTATACACCGCGCCTGTCGCCGACGTTCCGGCGAGCATTCTGGAGAAGCTGAACAAGTCCCCGGTGACCGACGCCGCGGGACGACGTCTCAGTGCGGACGAGTCCCGGGCGCTTGCCGCGAAGCTGAGAATCCAACGGAAGACGCCGACGGCCCAATCGTCATTGTGGATGATCCACTATGACCACGACTTCGTCCCGAACCAGAGCATCAAGCCATCCTACACCGGTTACTACCAGCCACCCTCCTGGAGCGAGCGGAGCAGACAGGACGCGGCCGCTTGGGATGCCACCAGACCGATCGTCACGTTCCGCCCGCAGGACGGCGAAGAACACTGGCTGGAGTTGGGCGGCAAACCCATTCTCGACGACTGCGGCTACAACAACGTGAGTTATAACAAGAGCAGACACGTTGCCAGGTCGTTCAACGTCGGGGACGTCCGCCTGCGTTTCGTGCTGCTGCCAGGCGAGGACAAGGGAGAGAGCGAACTGACGCTCCGCCTCACGAAGGGCCGGGACGATTTCCGTGCCCGGATCAGGTCGAGCGGCGACGTTCTACTCGAAAAGGCGGGACAGCAGGGAATCGCCAAGCCGATGGGCAGAGGCGCCGCCAAGGTGTCGGCGCTGCGCCCGGGCGAAGCCCGAGAGATCGAGCTCGAGATCGTGGATTACCGCGTGACACTGCGCATCGACGGCGACGTGATTCTGGTGACGACTGACGATCAGTATGCCCCCGACATCAACAGGCTGCTGCAAGCTCCTTATTCCGATGGCCGCGATAGTCGCGCGTCGGTGGCCATCAGTGCGAAGGGTTCGCCCCTCGAGATTCGCCACCTTCAGGTGCATCGGGACGTCTTCTACCAATCGGTCGCCCTGCACACAAACGGCAACCAGCCCGCCGTTTCGCGAGGCTGGGGCACGGCCAACAACCCCATCCTTCTGCGGCCGGACCCGCCGGACTACTTCTGCTGCGGCGACAACAGCCCCGCGAGCAAGGACTCACGCATGTGGGTGGACGTCTGTCGCAATCTTCAAGAGCGGGGCGACTATCAATACGGAACGGTCCCGGGCGATCAGATGATCGGCCGGGCGTTCTTCGTCTATTGGCCCAGCGGCTTGCGATTCTCGAAAGAGACGCCGGCCGTCATTCCCAATGTCGGGCGCATGCGGATCATCCGCTAGTGTATGGTCACACCTGTTCTTGCGGGTTCGCCAGACCGCCCCAAACCGAACCGCGACCGT
>CAYYPB010000159.1:0-6625 GCA_964473405.1 uncultured Planctomycetaceae bacterium | reverse complement strand
CGAGGCTCTCTCCGCCGCCCAACATGCAGGCGTAGGTAACCCGGCGCGGCTCGACCTCGGCAAGGACCTCGCCGCCTTCGCGCACGCGCAGCACCTGACCGCCGTCCCTCGCCGAGGCCACCCAGATGCAGCCCTCGGCATCGAGGGCTGCGGGGACATGGAGGCGGCCGGACTCGAAGTCGCGCCGGGGCATTTCAACCGGATGCCGCTCAGCCTGTTCCCGGCCGCCCGCCGCGTCCCGTTCGTGACCAGCTCGACCTGCACGGCGACGGACGCACAGGCGCGTGCGATCGTTGAGCGGACCGGCGGCGCGGGCGAGGCGATGGGAGGAGCGGGCGGGGGGCACGTCGCGCCGGCCGCGCACATTTTCCTTTCCGCCGCCGAGGCCCCCGCCGATCTCCGCGCCGCTCGTGCCGATGTTCACGTTGGCGATGCCGCAGTCGCTGCCGGCGTGGCCGAGGAACCGTTCGGCGTCGAGCAGGTTCCGCGTGAAGATCGAACTGGACAGACCCTGCGGCACGTCGTTGTGCAAGTGGATGGCTTCGTCGAGGTCCGTGCCAGAGGTCGGCGCCCCACTGCATTGTGCGCTGGGCGCTCCCTTACGGTCGCGGCTCTGATCGGCGCCGTAACCGATGATGTACAGAATCGGGGCGAATGTCTCGTCCTGGACGATCTGGTACTCGTTCTTCGCGTTGGCGATGCACGGGGCGACATAGCCGCCGCCGGGATACGCGTCGCCCGACAGCACCTCGCCGCCGCAGAGCACCTCGCCGCCGGCTTCCTTGAGCTGCTTCAAGGCGTTCTGCATGTCGTCGACCGCGCCCGTGTCGATGAGCGGGCCCATCAGCGTGCCTTCGGCCAGCGGGTCGCCGATCTTCACCTGGCCGTAGGCCTTGACCAGCCTGTCCGTCAGATCCTTGCGGATCGACTCATGCACGATGATCCGACGCGTCGAGGTACATCGCTGGCCGGCCGTGCCGACCGAGCCGAAGACGATCGCCCGAACGGCCATGTCCATGTCGGCTTCGGGCGTCACGATGATGGCATTGTTGCCGCCTAGTTCGAGGATGGTCCGGCCGAGCCGTTTGCCGACGACCGCGCCGATGTGATAGCCCATGCGGCATGAGCCGGTCGCGGAGACGAGCGGGATGCGGCGGTCGCTGACCAGCATGTCGCCGATCGTCGAGCCGCGACCCACGACAAGGCTGAAGATCGCCGGGTCCACGCCCTCAGCGAGGCAGACGGCTTGGGCGATCTTGGTGCAAGCGATGGCCGTCAGCGGCGTCTTGCTCGACGGCTTCCACAACGTGGCGTTGCCACAGACGGCGCTGAGCGCCGAGTTCCACGCCCAGACCGCGACGGGGAAGTTGAACGCACTGATGACGCCCACGACACCGAGCGGGTGCCACTGCTCGTACATGCGATGGCCGGGGCGTTCGGAGTGCATCGTCAGACCGTAGAGCTGCCGAGAGAGACCGACGGCGAAATCGCAGATGTCGATCATCTCCTGGACCTCGCCTTCGCCCTCGGCGCGAATCTTGCCCATCTCGATCGCCACGAGGGCGCCGAGGTCGGCCTTGTGCTCGCGCAATGCGAGACCGAGCTTGCGAATCAACTCGCCGCGCGCCGGGGCCGGCACGAGTCGCCATTTCTTGAAAGCCTCCGCCGCCGCCGAGACGGTCTTCTCATACTCCTCGGGCGTGGCCTGCTTCACCGAGCCGATCGACGTGCCGTCGATGGGCGACGTGACGTCAAGCGCCTTGTCCGAGCCCATCCACTCGCCATTGAATACGCCGGGGTTGACGGCTTCGATTCCCAGTCGCTTGAGAACGTTCTTGGTGTCAGTCATCGGGCACTCCTCGCTATTCGCTGTCGCGGCCACCCATCGGCGAGCCGAGATCTTCGGGTCTAACTCGTCAAGGCTCGCGTTGGCGGGGCGCCAAACGGCAAACCGGATTCTTCGTGTTCTCTAGTATGACAGCGCTACCATCTGCCGACGAGCCGCGGGTGAACGAGACGTTGATGTCTCACCGGTCGCGGATTGTACGGAGGCTCAGGCCTTGGTGCGACGCAGTTGCTCGCGCATCAGGTCCATCACCTCGTCCACGACTTCGGGCTTTACGTCCAGCACCGGTCGCAAGCGGATCGACCGCTCGCCGCAGCGAACCGTGAGCAGACCCACCTCGTAGCAGCCCTTCCAGAACTGATTTCGCGTCTCGGCGTCCGGCAGGCTGAACGCCTGCAAGAGCCCGCTGCCGCGCACGGCGGTAATGAGCGGCTCGTCGGCGGCCAGCTTGTGGATTGCTTCGCTGAACTTCTCGCCCATCAATCTGGCGTTCTCGACAAGGTTCTCTTCTTCGATGATCTTCAGATAGTGCGTCGAGCGGACCATGTCGGTGAAGTTGCCGCCCCAGGTCGAGTTGATCCGGCCCGACTTGCGGAAGACGTTCTCCGGCACTTCGTCGAGCTTGCCGCCAGCCATCACGCCACAGACCTGTGCCTTCTTGCCGAAGCAGAGCAGATCCGGCAACACGCCGAAGTGCTGGCAGCACCAGTTCTTGCCCGTCACGCCCATGCCGACCTGGACCTCGTCGAAGATGAGCAGCATTTCGTTTTCGTCGCAGATGCGCCGCAGCGTCTGGAACCACTCCTTGCGGAAGTGGCGATCGCCGCCCTCGCCCTGGATCGGCTCGATGATGATCGAGCAAATCCGGTTGGGCCGGTCCTTGAGAAACGCCATGATCTCGGCCTCGGCCTGCTTCTCGGCGGCCTCGACCGTCTGCGTTCGCTGAGGTTCGGGCAGGCAAAAGTCGATCCGCGGATTGGAGACGCGCGGCCAATCGAACTTGGCGAAGTAGGCCACCTTGTTCGGGTCGGTGTTGGTCAGCGACATCGTGTAGCCGGTCCGGCCGTGGAAACAGTTCTTGAAGTGGAGGATCTCGGTGCCGATCTCACCGTGGCCGGCGGCGATGTTCTTCTGGACCTTCCAGTCCATCGCGGCCTTGAGCGCGTTCTCCACAGCCAGCGCACCGCCTTCGATGAAGAACAAACGCGGAAGCTCCGCAACGCCCATCACGCGTGTGAACGCCTCGACGAATTGAGCGAACTGGAGCGAGTACACATCCGAGTTGGCCACCTTGGTCATCGCGGCGGTGAGGAGTTCGGCCTGGACGTCCGGCTCGCTGAAGCGAGGATGGCCGAAGCCGATCGGCATGGACGCATAGAAGCTGTACATGTCGATCACTTCTCGATCGCTGTGAGCATCGTAGAATCGGCTGCCGCTGCTTCGCTCGAGATCGATGACGAGCTGGAAACCGTCCACGAGCATGTGCTTGCCCAACTCGTCCAGGACTTCCTTGGGATTGATCTTCACGTCGGATTGTGCATTCGCTGTCATGGGTCACCTCGAATCGGTAGGGTCGGCGTCCGAAGCGGCGCCGATTCAGTCTTCTGGAAATCATCGGCTGGTCGGAGAGACAAGCCGCAACATGTTGACACAATGTGGAAACCGACGGCCAGCCGGATGCCGGCCGGATCAGTGCGTCACTCGTTGAAGACGTGAGACATGAAGTTCGCCAGACCGAACGTGGGGCGACGACCACGCCACCCCCGGTCGCCCCGGCCAAGCGTGCCGCAGCGGGAGATCATGCGGTCGAGGATCGTCAGAATCATGGTCATGGCATATCACCGCGCGGCGTCTATTCCGCTCGCCGCCATCATACCGAACCCAGGAGGAGAGGGTCAAGCATCCGCAGTGGCCGAGTCTGGAACGTCCGATTATCCCCAGCATGAAGAGGTGCGGGGGACGGAAGAGCCGCAGGCTTCTCACCCGCACGGTCGTACGGCGTGGAGCGGCGTTCCCTCGCACGGAAGGGCCGCGCGGGTGAGAAGCCCGCGGCTCTTCATCACTGGGGATAACGGCCTGGCCCCATCATGCTACACGTCGGCCTCCGGCCCCTGGTGATCGCGGTGCAGATGCACGGCGCGGAGAAGGTCCCGCTGTTCGAGAATCCCGACGACCTTGGGCGAATCGGCCGCCTCGACCACGGGCAACGACCCCATGTCGCCCGCCTTGAAAACCTCCATCGCCTCGACCATCGAGAGGTTCGCGGCAATGCCCCTTTGCGGATTGGCGAGGTCTATCGCCGTCATCAGTTGCGACATGTACGGGGCATAAATGATCTCACGAATGTCACCGAAGTGGATCACGCCCACGAGTTGCTGCCCGGCGTCGACCACGGGAAAGTGGTTGAACCGCGACTGTTCGGCGAAGTGAAGCACCTCGTCGAAATCGGCCTCAGCGCGGATGCACTTCACGTTGGTCCGCATGATGTGCCGAACGCTCAACGGCTCGTCGGTCCCCACGCGAGAGCTGCGTCCCAGCCCGATCGAGCGGAGCAGGGCGTTCCAGGTGATTGCCAATGTGGATGAACCGCCCGACCGCGGCGCGGCACGGCGACGAATCAACGTGATCGCCTTCACCTCGCCGGCCACCTTGACCGTGCGCTTCACGAGCAACGGGCCGCACATCTCGAAGAGTACCACGGAGCCGAGGACGACCAGCACGAATCGAGCGGCCCACGGATCGTGCCAGTGCGATTCCACATAGTCGGCCAACCCGATGACGACGGCCGCCTGACAGAGCAGCGCGGTGCCGAGATAGGGCCCGAGTTCGCCAGAGGCATTGGCCCATCGAATCCCCAAATAAGAACCGATCACCTTCCCGCCGAGCCGACACGCGACGTAGGCGATTCCGACGACGCCGAGCCCGACGAAGTCCGCGAAATGAAGATGGAAGCCGGCCATCACGAAGAAGCCCACGAGGACCGGTCGGCTCATCGTCTGAAGTGCCGCGTCCAGCCGTTCGGGGTCGATCGCCGTGTTGGCAAACGTGGCTCCCATGGCAATCGCCACGAGCAGAAAGCTGTAGGAGATGCCGTGTTGGTCGAGCAGCCATTCTTCGCCCGCCCCGACGACGATGAGCAGGGCCACGAGGATCAAGAGCGTCTCGGCAAGTTGAAGTCGGGCATGAAGCAGACTGACGGTGAAACCCAACAGCACGCCCATCGCGATGCTGCCCAGCGTCGTCGTCAGCAGGTCGATCAACAGCCTATCAAGCTGCAAGTCGACGTTTCCTAGCAAGCCACCCGCCGCCAACAGCGAGAAACCGAGATGGAAGAGAACGATACAGACGACGTTATTGAGACCGGTGAGGCTCAGAATCGTATCCGTCGTCGTGCCCTTGGCGTCGTATTCCGAGATTACCGAGAGTGTTGCGGCCGGAGCCGTCGCGATGGCCGCGCAGCCCAACAACAACGAGAAGGCCAGGACGGTGCCCAGAGACGAGCCACCCGACAGGAGAAGGCCCGTCGCTAACGTGCCGGCGGAGACCAAGACAAACGTCAGGCCGCTCTCGGCCAAAGAGACTCGAAACGCGAGCCGCCCGACGATGGCGAGGTGTCGCGACTCGAAAACGGCACCAATCGAAAAGAGAATGATGCCGAGCCCGAGATCCTTGATGGCCTTCAGAGGCGCGGCGACCGCGGCGAGTTCATCCGCCGAAGCGCCGCCCGATTCGATGTGCAAGAGCCGGCGGAGTGCCTCCCGCAGCGCGACGCCCGCGAACAGATAGCCAACGACCCGGGGAATCCGCAGCAAACCCGCGATGTACCCGCCGGCGATCGCAGCGGCGAGCATCAGGCCAAACAGCAGCCCCGTGTCTGGAACACTAGCGAGAAGAAGGCTCCTTGGTTCAAACGAGGCGATGGCCAGCACGCGAGGATCTCCGATTGAGACGACCACTCCGTGCTATTGCACCACAACCGCACCGATTCGCAAGGGAGGCCTCAGTCGGCCTTCGCGGCCTTCGACGGCTCGGCCGTCACCTTGGTGGCCTCGATCAACACCGCGAAGACGTAACCCGCACCGATGTTCTTGTCCGCTTGGAGCGTCCCCTCGACCACGATGATCGTCCCCACCGGCGCAAACTCCTTGACGGAGGTCACGGTCACATCGTTGCTTCCGGCCTCGCCCGTACCGTCCTGGATGTGCATCCAGTTCTTGCCCATGATGCCGCGCGTCGCCTTGACGACCCGGGCGCGAATCTTCACCGGCTTGTCCACCAGATCGGCCTTGTCCGCGAACAACTCGGCCACTGTGTAGACGGCGTCCAGACTCTCCATGTCGCCCCTCGCGAGCGTGAGCGCAGCGCACGGTCACCTCGCGCGCCAGCCCACCGTCCAGCAATCGCGGCCGGCCACGCTTCAACAGGCCGACGAATTTCGATTTCGGTTGCAACACGGTTGGCAGATGACTACTGTTCGCTGATCAATTATGCCCGCGCCGTGAAGGCGGGACAATCATCCGTCGGCAGCCCGCGTCAGCCACGACGGATGTTCGTACAAGACTAACGCAACCTCATCGCCACGACGGATTATGCCGGGTACTTCGACCACCCCGACAACACCGCGATTCAGCTTTGCCGCTTTCGAAAAGGCCGTATCCGCAAGGGTTTGTCCCGAGTTTGTCTCGAGTGTTTTCGCGAGCCTCGTTCCCATGTCGAGACACGGCGGATTGTACTCTTCGACAATAAGCAGCGCACCGGACGGAAATCGAAGTGTTGTTC
>CAYYPB010000158.1:0-6635 GCA_964473405.1 uncultured Planctomycetaceae bacterium | reverse complement strand
GAGCTTCGCTCAACACCACGGGGGGCCCCAAGTCCGGGCCCATCCTGGATGCGGAGCCCGACGAGTTCGTCGAGGCCTTTCGGCGACACGTCGTCTGCAACCAACTGCTGACGCGAACGGTGCTGGCCGGCATGAAGGCCGCAGGCTACGGACGGATCATCAACATCATCTCGATCTCGGTCCGCGAACCGATCCCGGGGCTCGGCGTCTCCAACACGACGCGCTGGGCCGTGGCGAGTTGGGCGAAGACGACGGCGGGCGAACTCGCGCCGTTCGGCATCACCGTCAACAACGTCCTGCCCGGCTACACCGACACGGCCCGGCTGACCGAGCTCATCGAGGCCATCTCGGCCAAACGCGGCATCTCGACGGAGGTCGTCACGCAAGAGATGGTCGCGGCGACCCCGGCCGGTCGGCTGGCGAAGCCCGACGAGATCGCCGCAGCGGTCGCCTTCCTCGCGAGCCCTGCCGCAGCGTTCGTGACAGGGATCAACCTACCGGTCGACGGCGGGCGGCTGTCCAGCATGTAGGCTGCGGCGAGGGCAGACGTCAAGGCGTCACTCCAGCTGCTTGCCGTCTTCGTATCGCGTCGTCGTCAGCTTGCCCGTGTTTTGATCGTAGTCCTTCCACTCGCCGTCCTTCTTGCCAAGCGCGTACGTGCCCTGGCTCTTGACCTGTCCTGAATCGTAGTAGTAGGTCCACGCACCGTCGTACTTCCCCCGACCGAATGCACCCTCGGCCATGAGCTTGCCGTTCGCATACCAATAGACGGCCTTGCCGGTCAGAACTTCCTTGTCGTTCTTGATGATGTACTCTTCGCGGCTCTTGAGTTGACCGTTGGGATGCTTCTTCTCTCTCGTCAGGGTCTCGGGAATGTTGCGGCACCCCGACAACGAGACCGCGAAGAGCAAGACGACCCAGCCTGTCGTTCGTTTCCACATGGCGACTACTCCATAAACCTCTTGCGGCCCTGTCGAGCCAAGCCGTCGTTGGCCGAACCCCATTGGCCCCTCGTTACCCCTCAATTCTCGTCCGACGAGGCCCGATATTCAAACCGCCGCAGAGTTTTTGGGCCGATTCACCCTCTCGCTGGTCGATCCGAGTCGGGGAGTGTGCTTCCGCTGTCTGGATGGGGTCCCATACGGAATATCTGGACCCCTATCGAGCTTCTAGGTAGGTGTGCGGGCGCATTCCGTTTGCTACAATTAATATCCGTATTTGCGCCAGCTCACATCGTGTGGAGTGGACGAATCATCGGCACCCCGGGGGATGGAGAGGGATGGGAATCACTATGAGAATCTTGCGCACCGTCACGTGTTCGCTATTGGCGACCGTTTGTTTGGCAACCTCCGCGGCAGCCCAGCTCACGACGCAGGCGAGCCCGGCCCCTTTGCAGGAGGGCCGACTCTACCTCAACACCGGCCCCGTCGATACGGCCACCTTGCCGCACCTCGCGATCGACGGTGCCGCGGCCTTCGAGCCCGATCGGGCATACGTTGTGCAACTCGACCAGACGATGACGCCCGCGATGCGCACGCGGCTCGCGGGACTCGGCGTGGTTCTCGGCGACTATCTCCCCAAGAACGCGTTCATCGCAACGCTCGACGGCGTCTCGCCGCAGGCCCTCGGCCGACTGCCGTTCGTCTCTTGGGTGGGCCGGTTCGATGACGCCTGGAAGCTCGATCCTCAGATCGGAAAACGCACCTTCGCGACGCCCGAGCGTCAGGCGATGGCCGCTCGCGGCGAAGTCACGCTGACCGTCACGTTGTTCCGCGAGCATGCCGCAGCGGATGTCGTCCCGGTGATGCAGGCCATCCCCAAGGTCGTCGTCCACGGTTCGGGTTCCATCGGCGTCAACGAGATAATCCACGTGACCCTCCCGCTGGCGGACGCGGGCAAGCTGGCAGCCATCGAGGCCGTGCAGTACGTCGAAGAGGCCTCGGAGGTCACGCTTCGAAACAGCAGCTCCCGATGGATTCTTCAGAGCAACGTCTCGGGGCAGACGCCCTTGCACGCCAACGGTCTGACCGGCCTGGGTCAGATCGTCGGCATCATGGACGGCAAGGTCGACGTGAACCACTGTTCTCTCGACGACCCCGCTAAGGTCGTGGCATACAACACGACGAACGGTGCCGATTCTCATGGAACGCACGTCGCCGGCACGGTCGTCGGGGACAACGGCGTCTTCGACAACACACGGGGAATGGCCTACGAAGGTCGGCTTGTCTTCGATGACATTCCCCCGTGGCCGTACACCGAAACCAACATGCGAAACAACCTGGACCAACACCACGGCCAGGGGGCCAGGCTTCACACCAATAGTTGGGGGGATGACGGCACGACCTCGTACAACAGCCTCACCCGCGCAATCGATTCATTCACCTACGACAACGAAGACAGCCTCGTCCTGTTCGCCGAGACGAACGGCAGCGCACTCAAGAACCCCGAGAACGCCAAGAACGTCCTCGCGGTCGCGGCGTCACAGGATACGCCAAACCAGAACAACCACTGCACCGGCGGCGTCGGCCCCACGTCTGACAGCCGACGCAAACCCGAAGTCTATGCCCCGGGTTGCAGCACGACATCGTCGGCCGCCGGCACGGCCTGTGGCACGACCAGCATGACGGGCACGTCCATGGCATGCCCCGCCGCCACGGGCATGGGAATGCTCGTACGGCAGTATTTCGCCGACGGGTACTACCCGTCCGGCTCCGCCAATCTGGGCGGCGATTTCATGAACCCCTCCGGTGCATTGGTCAAGGCCACGTTGGTCAACTCGTCGGTCGACATGACCGGCATCGCCGGATACCCGAGCCTCCTCGAAGGCTGGGGCCGGATTCTCGCCGACGACGCCCTGTTCTTCTCCGGCGACGCTCGCCAGCTCGCGGTATTGGCGGATGTTCGAAATGCCGCCGGCCTGGCCACCGCGGCGTTCACCGACTACGCCATCAACGTCACGGGCAGCGGCGAGAAGCTCAAGATCACGCTGGTCTTCGTCGATCCGCCCGCTTCGGCCAGCACGGGCACAGCTTTCGCGGCCATCAACGATCTCGATCTGGAGGTCATCGCCCCGGGCGGCGGTTCACTCTACCTGGGCAACGTCTTCAGCGGCGGCGTCTCCGTCACGGGCGGCACGAAGGACGATCGCAACAACGTGGAACAGGTCCACATCGCCGCGCCCGCCGCCGGATCGTGGACCCTTCGTGTCCGCGGAGCGGCGGTCAACCAAGGCTTACAGGGCTACGCTTTGATCGCGACCGGCCAACTTGCCGCCACAGCCGTCGACTGCAACGCCAACGGCATCGGCGATGCCTGCGACATTGATTGCGGCCTCCCCGGTAGCCCCTGTGACGTTCCGGGATGCGGTGGCAGCGCCGATTGCAACGGAAACGGCGTGCCGGACGAGTGCGAATCCGCCGCCGATTGCAATGGGAACGGTCTAGCCGATATCTGCGATCTGGCCAATCAGACGAGCCCCGACTGCAACGGCAACGGCATTCCGGACGAATGCGAGGTTCCGCCACTCGGTGCGGGTGCCGACTGCAACAGCGACGGCGTTCCGGATGAGTGTGAGCCGCAGGATGACTGCAACGGCAACACGTTCCCCGACTTCTGCGACATCGCCTACGGCACGAGCCTCGACTGCAACGGCAACGGTATCCCGGACGAGTGCGATTCCATCAGCACGGCAACGTTGTTGTCCGAGAGCTTCGAGGGTGCCTTCCCACCGGCCGGTTGGACGGGAACGGGCCTCTGGCACGCTACGCCCTCCTGCGCTCGAGCCAACGCATGTCTCCCGGCCCAATCGCAGTGGGCCTACTACGGCCAGGATGGCACTTGCGACTTCGATACGGGCGGCACCACCGTGGGCGTACTCACGGCACCCGCCGTTTCGATTCCCGCCGCAGCCACCGCGGCGACGCTCACGTACTGCTCGGCCTATGGGGGGGAAGCCGGCGATTCGAATACGACCGGGTATGACTGGGCTTGGCTGGCCATCAACGGCGTCGAAGCCGATGATGTGAGTGCAGCAGGCGACAATCCGAACTGGTCGACTCGAACCGTCGATCTCTCAGCCTACGCGGGACAGAGCGTGCAGTTGTCGTGGCACTTCGATTCCGTTGATTCGATTGCAAACGCCACGCTCGGCTGGGAGGTCGACGTCGTCCAGTTGACGGCCGAGGTCTCCGCCCTGATCGACTGCAACGGCAACGGCGTACTCGACGAGTGCGACGTCTCCTCCGGCAGCAGCCCGGACTGCAACACGAACGGCATCCCCGACGAATGCGAAACGGGCGTCAACTGTGGATGCGTGATGCTGGGCGACATGGACGGTGATTCGGACGTGGACGGCGACGACATTCAGGGCTTCGTGACGTGCTACATCAGCGGGAGCCCCGGCGCGGCCGAGTGCGTCTGTGCCGACATGGCCTCGCCCGGCACATTCGACGCGGCCGACGTGGCCAGCTTCGTCGATTGCCTCATGGGCGTCGCCTGCCCCTAGTCGCAGCGTGCGGGCATCTCGCTGGCCGGCGACGCATCGCCGCAATGGACCAGAAACACCCCGGGGGTGCCTCCCAATCGGAACGCACCCCCGGTGCCGTTGGTCTTCCCATCGCGCCACGCGGCGCGGTGTTATCGAACGGTGACGTGTCACTTACAGGACATACCGTGTACAACGAGCCGAAGAACCGTACGGAGAGTGGATCGAATGCCGCGTTCGGAGGGAATCATGCATTCGTGTTCGCGGTGTCGCCGCGCGTGGCTGTCCGCGTCTCCGGGTCTCGCTGCGCGGTTGGCTGCGATCCTCTTGGTGCTCGCCTCGTCTCGAGTCTCCGCGGACCTGACCAATTTGGAGATACCTCCCGCCGCCGCCCCGTCAAGGGACGCCGTGCGCATCCCGGCCACGCATGCGGCCGCGCTGGGCGAGTTGGACCTGCGTAGCTCCGAGCAACTGAACTACGGGGCCTACATTTGGATGCCCGCAGGCGGGGCGGACCGACTCGCACTCCGAACCGCCGGCATCGCTTTCGAGTCGATCCCCGACGCGTTCACGATTCGACTAGGCGAGTTGAGCTTCGCCCCGCTCGTCGCTCTGCCCGAGTTGCCGGCGGGCTTGGACGCCGTGCGGCCGAACGCTGCCGATCTGCACTTGATTCAACTGCGCGGCCCGTCCCGTTCGTCGTGGGTGCGGAGCCTCGAGGACGCCGGCCTACGAATCGTCCAGTACATCCATCCATTCACCTACGTTGTGTGGGGCCGCCCGGAAACGCTGCTGCACGCGACCGCGAAGGCCCCGTTTGTTCGCTGGACCGGTCCCTTTGCGCCGGCGTATCGCCTTCTGCCGCGTGTTCGCGCTCTGTCCGCCGCATCTTTCGCGGTCCGCATCTTGGTCTATCGCGGCGCGGATGCCGATCTCGTGATGAGCGAACTGGCAGGCCTCGGCGGTACGGACGTTCAGACGATCGAGCTCGACAACGTACTCAGGCAAGTCGTCCTTCAACTGCCCGGCGCGCAGATGTCCGCTGCGGCGAGAATCCCTGGCGTCTACAGCGTCAAGCTCGTCCCGACGGACGGCGGCTCGCGCGGAGAAATGAGCTGCCAAGTCAACGCGAACAACGTCGACGGATCAAACATGGCGTTTCCCGGCTATCCGGCGTGGCTCGCCGGCATCGGCCTGGATGGGAGCGGCGTGATCATCGCCAACGTCGATGAAGGCATCCAGGATGATCACATCGACCTGTTCGCGCGGATGTGGCCGTGCGTCGGCGTCACCTGCGGCGGCGGGCTGCTCAGCAATCACGGAACGCACACGGCCGGCATCATGGCGGCGGACGGTACCTCCGGCCTGACGGATCGCGGCTTCCTTCGCGGCCTCGGCGTGGCTCCCGGTGCCATGCTTCTCGAACAAGTCTACTATCCGCACTTCACTACAGCGGGCGGCATGTTGCTCCTCATGGGCGACTCGGCCATCAACGGAGCGTCGATCTCCGGCAACAGTTGGGGGCCGGCCGGCACGCCACTGGGCTATGACGACGACACGCGGCAGGTCGATGCCGGCGTTCGCGATGCCAACGACGCCACGGCCGGCAATCAGCCGCTGTCGTATGTCCTGTCGATCATGAACGGCTACGGTGGCACGAGCACGCAAGGCACGCCCGACGAGGCGAAGAACATCTTCACCGTCGGCTCGACCAAGATGCAGAACGGAGGAGGGGCGCAGCTCGCGGCCATCAACGATCTGTCAACCAACACGGCGCACGGCCCCGCCCTCGACGGACGTCTCATTCCGCACATGGTCGCGCCGGGCTGCTCGGTCGATTCCACCGTGCCATTCAGCGATTACGCGGTCAACGGCTGGTGCGGCACGAGCGCCGCCTCGCCCCAGGTCAGCGGCGGCGTGGCGCTGTTCATCCAGTACTATCGCGATCATCTGGGGAGTGCGGTCGATCCAAGTCCGGCTCTCATCAAGGCCGCGTTCCTGCCAGTGGCTCACAGTCTCGCGGGGAACCTGGACGCCGACGGCGGAACGATGGGACATCCCTTCGACAGCAAACAGGGCTGGCGTAGACTGGACGTCGAAGCCGTGGGCGCCCCGACACTGGCGGGAGAGGATGTAGACGACGCCGCGAGCA
>CAYYPB010000157.1:0-6636 GCA_964473405.1 uncultured Planctomycetaceae bacterium | reverse complement strand
CCGCAAGATGCCGATCATGGCGTTCTTCCTGATTGTCTTCACCATGTCCAGCATCGGCCTGCCGGGGCTCAACGGGTTCGTTAGCGAGTTTCTCGTGCTGCTCGGGACGTTCACTTCCGACAAGCCCGGGGCGACCGGCATGGTGGGGAGCTTGGGCATCGGGTACGCCATCCCCGCCGCGACAGGCATTCTCTTGGGTGCGATCTACATGCTGCACATGGCTCGCCGCGTTTTGTTCGGGCCGCTCAATGAACCGGGCCACGGCGTCGACACTTCCACGGGCCTGACCCAGGACCTGACCAAACGCGAGATCGGCATCCTCGCACCGATCGCGCTGGCCTGCCTGTTTCTCGGCGTCTATCCCAAGCCGGTGATGAACATGATGCAGCCGGCGATCGAGCAGGGAGTCTTGGCTCGCGTGCAGGCCGGGGCGGAGGTCGGTCGAGACGTGGCCCTTGGCGTGCGACTCGATGAGTTTGCGACCGCCAAACAGCAAGCCGATGGGGACGCGACTGGCGATGGGGCGGTGCTCGCTTCGGCTGAGGGCCGTGTCGACGACGAACGCATGATCGAAGTGCTGGCGGACGGACGCGATCGCACGACAGCCGCGGACGGGGGGCGAGACTAATGCCTACGCTGCCGGCGATGCCGCTGATGGTCGAGTTGCTGCTGCCCGAGGTGATTCTTGCGGTGGGGGCGTGCTTTATCCTGTTGGTGGGTCTGTTGCGTTCGCGCTCGCATTCCGCGCCTGCGTTGGCCCTGCTCTATCTCTGTGGGGCCTTGTACACCGCGGGGCGCTTGGCCGTGGATACGGCCGACACCGGCGCATTCGTCGTGCCCGCTTTGAATACGGGTTCTCTGGTTTGGTATGTGCGACTCGTCACGCTGAGCGTCGGTACGCTGATCGTTCTGGTGAATCGACACGTGCCGGCCGACAAGGAACGCGGTGAGTTCTTCGCGATGCTGCTGCTCTCGCTGTGTGGCGTGTCGCTCGTGGCAGCGGCGAACAACTTGGTTCTCTTATTCCTCGCGTTGGAACTCGTGAGCGTGCCGACCTATGTGTTGATCGGCCTGTCTCGGCGGGACATCCGCGCACAAGAAGCCACTGCCAAGTACTTCTTCCTGGGGGCATTCGCCGCGGCGATCACCCTGTACGGCTTCAGCTTTCTCTACGGCGCGTCGGGCACGATGACCCTGCAAGGAAACGGATCAATCGCCTCGTGGTTCTCCGGACAGTTGCTCAGTGGTGCCGAGCCCTGGCGAGATCCGCTGGTCTTGACGGGGCTCATGTTGTCGCTGGGCGGCCTCGCCTTCAAGATCGCGGCCGTGCCGATGCACTTCTATGCGGCGGACGTGTATCAAGGGGCCGCGGCTCCCGTGACGGGCATCCTCGGTTTCGTGCCCAAGTTCGCCGGCTTCATCGCGATCATGCAACTCCTGGCCGCATTGGCCTGGCAGTACGGCGATGCGGTCTTCTGGCTGCTCTGGGCCTTGGCCGCCGCGACGATGACGGTCGGCAACACCCTGGCGCTGATGCAGCACAACGTCAAGCGTCTGTTGGCCTATTCGAGCGTCGCCCATACGGGCTACATGCTGATGGCGCTCGTGGCAGGGCCCGCCGCTTTGGTGACAAGCCTCACGGCCCCCCTTCGCAGCGGGCTGACAGCGCTGCTGTTTTATATGGCCGTCTATGGCGTGATGAACCTGGGGGCGTTTGCGGCCCTGTCGTACTTCCGCAAGTCCGGCCCCGACGACGCCGACGGTACGGCCGAATCGCTCGACGACCTCGCCGGCTCCGCGCGACGGCATCCCTGGGCGACGTTGGCGCTGTCGATCTGCGTATTGGGGTTGATGGGCTTTCCGCTGACGGGCGGGTTCTTCGGCAAGCTGTACATCTTCAGCGCTGCGCTGTCGGCCAGCGGTGCTGCGGCGAGTTCCGCCCAGGGTTCGGCCCTGATGGCGTTGGTCATCATTGGTGCCCTCAACGCCGCCGTGGCCGCGGCCTACTATCTGCGGATTCTCGCGAGCTGCTATCTCCGCAAACCCGCCGAGGGCATCTCGCCGTCGCGATGCCATGCTTTGGGGTTGTCTCTCGCGATCTGCGCCTTGCTGGTGCTGGCCGCGTTTGCCCTGCCTCATCTCCTGTACGACTGCTCTGCCGACGCAGTGGGCGGGCTGTCCTCAAGTTCCGCGGCCTCACAGGAGGCCCAGGCGAGCGACCTACGAGCCGGGCTCCAGGCGTCATCGCGGAGTCTCTCTGGCCGATAACACCCCCGATCATTCGGCTTGAGCCGTTGGCACGGCCGTTGAAATCGTTGCGAGAGCGGTTATGCTACGTCGTCTAACGTCCGCGTTTGGGGGCGAGACGGTGCCCGTACGAGTTGTCGGGCAAATCTGCGAAATGGACATCGCGGTCGCGCACGCTAGGGAGGCATGAGAATGAAGAGCCGCCCGAGCCTCTTTGAGGCCATCAACAAGGCGCCCCAGACGCACGATTCCGCCCGTCGCGGTGGTGTGTCGCGGTTGTGGCGTCGCACGGAGGGCGCATCCGCCGTCCCGGTCGTGGCTGAGGCGATGACCGAGGAAGAGGCCGCTTCCGAACTGGCTGCCCGCAGAGAGACCACAGAGGCCGAGGCCCGCGCCAAGGCGGCCAAGCTGCAGGCCAAGCAAGAGCGGAAAGCCTCGAAGCAGGCGGCTCGACAAGCGGCCCGCGAAGCCGCCGCTCGGTTGGACGCCGCTTGTGGCGGTCCCACGGCCGAGCCGAGGCTGTTTCGGCTGACGCAGGGTCGTTTGGTCTTGTCGTTCAACACGGCCGGCTGCATTGTCGCGGCGGCTTGCGTGTGTCTGGTCGCGCTCGGCTCCTATGGACTGGGCGCTCGCTCGGCGCGTGATCGCCGCGTGCCCGAGTTGGCCGCTAAGGTCGGGGGTGATCGAGGCTTGGCCGCGGGCGGCTTGCTTCCGTTGTCGGACGAGGGCTCATCGCGGGGCGATGTCGATCTGGCGGCGCATCAGGGCGACGCGGACTTGTCCGAGTTGTTGAAGTCGCCGGCCGAGAGGATGGCCGCTGTCACGCCGAACCAGCCGGCGAGCGTAGCCGCGGCGGTGGCCGGCGGGTTGTCCCCGGCGTTGAACTATCTGGAGGTCCAGTACTTCCAGATCACGCGCGACATGAGCAGCGAGGATCTAGCAGCGGATGTCGCCGACGCCCGTCGCTTCCTGGGGGAGCATGGTGTGGCGACCTTCGCGAGCAGGCATCCCAAGGGATTCCTGCTGTATGCCGCTGAAGGGTATCCGATGGCGTCGGGGGCCAAAGGCCGGCGTCAGGCGTTTGTAAGGAAGATAGAGAGTCTTGGCCAGGCGTATCGCCGCGCCGGAGGGCGCTATTCGTTCAAGGGGTGCTACTTCGTGAGTCACGCCAGGGCGACGTCAGGCCAACCGTTGTAGAGATCGAGGAGTCTAAGAGAAAATGTCACTGGACCGTTCACTGAAGATCAAGAACTCACTGTCAAGGCACCGAAACGTGCTGACACGGGTCGAACGCATCACCAAGATGGTCGAAGAAGACAAGTTCGACGCCGAGCAGGATCGGCCGACCGGCCTGCCCAAGATGGTCCATCGCAAGACGACCGTCGGCGGCAAGAAGAAGGAAAAGAAGGGCGAAGCCGCCGAAGAGGGCGCCGAAGCCGAAGCGAAGTAGACTCGATCCGTTTGATCGACGTCGCTTCGTCTCCCACTCTTCCTCGCCCGCGTATCTGGGCCGCGCGGACCTTTGTGCCGCGGTCGGATATCGTGGCCGTTGTCGCGTATTCCTTTGCTCGTCCTTTCTCTGTCGAGGGCCCGTGCGTTGACGATGGACATCTCCAGGCTGCTCGCCGATCGTACCCGGAAGATTCAGTTTTCCGGTATTCGCAAGTTCTTCGAGTTGGCCGGGCGCATGAAGGATCCCTGCGATCTTTCCATCGGCCAGCCCGATTACGACGCCCCTGAACCGATGAAGCAGGCCGCCATCGCGGCCATCACCGAGGGGCACAACCGCTACACTCCGAGCGCCGGCGTGCCGGCCCTACGGGATCGAATCGCGTCGTCCCTGGATGCGGAGCTCGGCACAAGCCCGCCGATTCTGGTGACGTGCGGCGTGTCGGGCGGTTTGACGCTGGCACTGCTGGCGACGGTCGAACCCGGCGACGAAGTCATTTTTCTCGATCCCTACTTCGTTTCCTACATCCAACTCGTCCACATGGCCGGCGGCACGCCCGTGCCGGTGCCGTCCTATCCCGACTTTCGCTTTCGCCCCGAGGCCGTCGAAGCGGCGATTACGGACCGGACGAAGGTGCTGCTGATCAACTCGCCGGCCAATCCCACGGGCTGCGTGATGAATGCCGAGGAGGTCGCCGCGGCGAGTGAGATCGCCCGACGCCACGGCTTGCTGCTCATCTCCGACGAAATCTACAACGCACTCAGCTATGACGCCCCCAGCCCCAGCCCGATGCGTTCGGCACCGGATAACACACTGTTGCTGCGAGGCTTTGGCAAGTCGTACGGCGTGACGGGCTGGCGCATGGGCTATGCCGCCGGGCCGGCGGCGCTGATCGACGAGATGACCAAGCTGCAGCAGTATACATTTGTCTGCGCACCTTCGATGGCCCAGTTCGCGGCAATCGCCGCGATGGATGTGGACGTCTCGGACCGTGCCCGTCAGTACGGCGGCAAGCGGGATCTCGTCTGCGACTTGCTCGGTGAGCATTTTTCTTTCAACCGGCCCTCGGGCGGCTTCTTTCTCTTCGCCCAGGCTCCCGATCGTTTCGATTCGGCGACGGCGTTCGTCGAGGCCGTGGCCGAGCGCGACGTGCTGGTGATACCCGGCGGGATTTTCTCGGGCCGTGACACACATTTTCGGATCAGCTATGCCACCTCGGACGAGATGATTCGGCGGGGGTGTGCGGCCCTGTGCGATGTGGCGGCGGGCGGATAGCCGTCGATCGCTGTCTCGGTAGCTTGACCCGCTGCCTTGGCATCCGTACAGTTTTACTGGTGTCTCGTCAACGATGGGTAGCCGCACAAGCACATGCGCTTAATCCCTACGCACATTTCCGTCCCCAGTGTTGTCGAGGGGGATCCGCCGCTTTCCTCGAATCGTGATCGATCCCGCCCCGAAGGGGCGACGGGAAGTAGCCACGGGTGGATCGCAGCGCAACCTGTGGAGCCGGGCGCACGCACAGAGCTTCCGCCCCGGAGGAGCGGCGGGAGGCCACCTGGACGCAGCGTTTCTCCCGATCAGACCGATGTCGCTCGCTTGTCCTTCCGCCGCCCCTGCCGGGGCGGAAACATGTTGGGAGCCGTGGTTTCCACGGGTTCCGCTTCGCTCCACCCGTCGCTACTGTCCCTGACCCCTCCGGGGTCAATCTCGTCAGCCCGGAAACCCAGGCGATGGGGCCGGGCGACGTTTCGTCCTTGGCGGATCGTCCCTGCCTGCGCGGCGCTGCTGGCCTGCGTCGGCTGCCTGGGTCAGACAGGCCAAGGGGACGGCCGGCCAGACGACGCTCCGGACGCGGTCGGCGTGTTTCCCAATGCCGCCGGCCCGCCGCCGGCCAATGAGAACACCTCCGTCTTCCAGCGGCCGCTCGTGCGACTCGTCGTGGACTTCAAGGTTCATCGCGTGTGGGCGGCGAAAGGAGCCTTTGGGGCCGAGTCGCGGCTCTGGAAGATTGCCACGGGGACGCTGCCCGATGCCGCGTCGGCGCTGCGGTTGGCCGCCAACGGCTTTCGCGTCGCCGTCGGGCGAGAGTCTGATCGCAAGTCGCTCTTGGCGTTCCTCGAGGAAGTCCCCGATCTGCGCATCGCGATGGACGAGGTCACGCCAGACGCATCGCGCGCCGTCGAACTGGAGATCGGCACATGCGACTCCCGGCAGAGCGTATTCTACTATGATGGCGAGGGCGATCTCCGCGGCATGGACTTCGTCAAGGCCCGAGCGGGCTTCAGTCTCATGTTTGAGCTGCAGTCGACGGATCTTCGCGAGGTCTGGTTGCGGCTGGTGCCGACGTTGGTTGAGCCCGGCGGTCGGCCGAAGTGGGTCCTCAATGCCGACGGGACCGCATCCCAGGTGCCGTCCGATCGGCGTACCGTTTTTGATGCGCTTGCCTTTCTGGCCCGCGTACCCGAAGGTGGTTTTCTGCTCTTGGCCCCGACGGAGTCGGTGCACGCGTCGCCTCTGTTGGGTCGGTCGTTCTTCGTCACGAGCGGTGCCGAGCGGGAGGCCGCGTCGGATGAAGCGCGCGAGAGCGTCTACGTCATAAGCCCCACGGTGCGGACCGTGGAGCAGGAATCGCCGGATTAGCACGATCGGCGGCAGCGCGGGCGGTTGACCTATGCCAAGCAGCGATGACAACGTCTTCTTCCGTCAGCTATGCGAGGGGTTGGGGTTCGTCTGCATCGCCGTGAATCGCGATCTGGCGATCGTGTTCTGCAACGCCGAAGCCTCGGTCCATTTCGGCAAGTCGGCGGATGAGATGCGAGACTGCTCGTTCATCGACACGCTCGACGAGTCGTACCGGCCCGACATCGATCGCAGCCTCCGCGACGTCATCGAGTCGACACACTGTCTGGACGGCCATGTGCAGCATACGAGACTCGGGC
>CAYYPB010000156.1:0-6649 GCA_964473405.1 uncultured Planctomycetaceae bacterium | reverse complement strand
CGGTGGGTGGGGGGGGGTCAACCAGTCGTGGGCTTTGTACGCGAAGGTGCTGCCCCCGCCGTTGGCCAGCGCGGCGTTCGTCCGCCGATTGGCCTGATCGATCATGTCGCATTGCCGCCCGCGCATCACACGATCTACGTCAAGGCCCATAGACCAGTCGCATGAAGACGGTGGCAATGATGAGCAAGACACCTACTGCACACTTTGCCTTGAACCTCGCCGGGAGGCTCACCAGGCAAAGGCCGAGCAGCGCACCCAGTGCAACCATCTCACGTGGCGACGTGAATGGCAGTGGTGGTGCGTTTGCCTCCGAGCGGGGAGTAGGAAACCAGAAAGGGAGGATGAAGCCAATACATACAATGGATACACACCACCTCAACAACTTGACTGCGTTGAACGCGCTGGCTGGACTGGTCTTCATAGCATGTCCTCTGAAACACGATACGCCGTGCTGAAGGCGCGGGGCACCGGTTATGAAGCGATGCCAGGCGTCGGAGCACGGCGGCGCGGGCGAGACGATTCCCTCTTTCTCGAAGGGCTCGCTCCGCGCGGCCGCCTCACACCAAGCCGCATCCCATGATGTGGACTCTCTCAATCTCCAGTACGAAGACAGCTAACTGTCGCTCGTGGACTTCTTCTTGCTTCCGCCCGCTGGCGTTGGCGGTGGCTTGCTGTTCTTCCTCATGTCCTCGCTGCTTTCCTTACTGCCACCCTCGGAGGTCTTCGGCGCGCTCGACCCAGCCGATTTCTCCTTCTTCTTCCCGATCTTCGGCGGATCAACGATCTTCCCATAGTTCTCTTCGATGTACTTGATCACTTCATCTTCAAGCAAGCCCGTGCCGTCATCATCAAGGTCGTCCCCGAAATGTCCGCCCGCCTTATTGGAGAAGAGATCTTCATTGCCGCCAAACGGATGTCCACTCTTATCCCGCAGCAGGAACTGTTTGACCTCGACAAACCAGCCGCCGACTTGCGCCACTGTGTCACCCCAAGTTAGGGCGATCTTGGCGGCTGCGAAGAAGTGCAGAAGATCAAGCCAGCCATGGCCCTCCACATAGACATAGCGACCTCCGTGGATAATATACCCGTTCTCTTTCATCCACGCTTCCAAGTCCTTGATGAGCCGGGTGAGCGATTTGTCTTTGTTGGAGTGCTCCTCCCGATACCATCTCAACACTTTCCGCAGCTTCTCTCTGGTTATCGCCTCTTCGTCACATGGGGCGAGCCCCCACGGATCAACCCAGAATAGCGGATTGCCGGAGACGTACTGATAGAGGTTGATGCCGTCCACATACCCCAGCGGGTCACGATGCAGCCAGCGACCGAGGGTTGGCGAGTAGGTGCGTGCGAAGAAGGCGTAAAGGTGGACGGCGGCATCGTAGCGTTGGCCGGTCCAGGACCAGGGGTTGGCGTAGGATGAGGCGTTGGTTGCGATCCAGGCGCCGGCGCCGCCGTCGGCGGTGGCGTCCCAGTGCTCGATGAGCGTCTGGCCGTAGGGGTCGTAGGTGTAGCGTTCGACGAGGGCGCCGGTCGCGTCGGTGAGGCCGACTACGCTGCCCAAGACGTCGTGGACGTAGTGGTAGACACACCCCACCGGCGGGACGCCGGTGCCACAGGTGCCGGGAGCTTGCCCGGCGTCGGTGTGGTCGATCATGGCCACCGGCTCGGGGAAGTTGGCGGCGTCGCCCCAGAGGAACTCGCGCTGGAGTACGGCCGCGGCCGTCTCGACGCCGTTGGCATCCTCGGTGACCTCGTATTCCTCGATGGTCTCGATGCCGGCGTAGATGTGCCGCGTCTTCTTCGGGGTCGCCAACCCGGCGCCCGTCTCGGCGTCGATGTGTTCGATGGTGTAGACGCGCCGGCCCAGGGCGTCGTATTCGTACTCGGCCAGCAGTTGACCCGCCGTGCCGGTGCCGCCATCATTGTCACGGCGAATCGCCAGCACGCGATTCTCCTCGTCGTACTCGTAACGCTGACCCGAACCACACGCGGGGCCGCCGGGGCTACAGTTGTCGCCCACGTTGACCGCCCGCCCGGCAAGTGTCATGTTCCCGGCCGCGTCATGGGCCGTGACCGTCGGCGGGGGGAACATCGAGAAGTCGTCGGAGATCGAGGTGTACTCGTTGACCCCGTTGGCCACCCGCGTCTCCTTCGCACTCGCGCCGTTGACGCCCTGACGATATTCCAGCCAATTCCCACGCCGGTCGAGATCAGCCCACTGCTGATCGCTCGCCAGCGTCGAATGCACCAGCGGCGTCGTGATCGTGCTGCCCGTCGCGTCCAGCACGCCGCGCTCCATCACCGTCAGCCGGTCGCGGTTATCATAACCGTAACGCTCCGAACGGTCAGCCTGCACGTTGTTCCGCGTGAACAGCCGATTGCCCACGGCATCGTAGCCGTAGTCGAGATCGACCAGAGCCTTCGGCGTCACACCGTAGGAGTGGTCGAGGTGGGTCAGCCAGCCGTTGGCGTTATAGGCGAAGGTGCTGACCACGCCGTTGGCTAGCATGGCATCCGTTCGCCGACTGGCCTGATCGACGGTCCATCTCGCTCCGATGCCAAGACCGCCTGCAACTTCGACCAGTCTCGAGAGCTTATCGAAGGTGTGAGTGATCGACCGACCGGCCTGGGGGCCGTCGGGCTGCCCCGCCGGCGGCGTCATCGTCCGCGTAAAGGTGTGGCCGACGGGATCGATGGTGTAGGCGAACCTGCTCAGATACTGGGTCGTGGTGGCGGCACTGTCGATGAAGGTCTGCGTCTCGGTAAGGGGGCGACCGGCCTGATCGTAGTCTCGCGACCAGTTGAGATCGTCGTGCGCGCCGGTGTTGTCACGGTTCGCCGAGAGAAGGCGACCGCTGAGGTCGAAGGTGAAGAACTCATCGCGCGTCGCGGAAGTAGCGGGGTCGTAGTAGCTCCGCTGTGTCAGGTGCCCGAGGTCGTTGTAGAAGTAGTTGGTCTCAATTCCGCGTTGATCGGTGCGCCTGACGTGGCGACCGAAGGTGTCCACGTAGGACACCGTCACGACGCCGGCGCCTTGGCCATCGTCGTCGGGATAGGTCGTCTTGATGAGCCGGCCCGCCTCGTCGTATTCGTAGGTCGTCGTGTTGCCGTCGTGATCGCGAAGGCCCGTCATCCGGCGACCGTCGTAGATATACTGGGTGATCGTATTGGCGGTGGGCGTGGAGACCTCTTTCTCTCCCTTCTGGAGAAGGGGCTCGCTCTCGGGCGGCGTGGTCGAAGTCACATACTCGGCATCGCTCTCGGTCAGAAGGACGCCTTCCGCCTGGACGGCCTCCTTGGCCTTGCCGTCCAGCTTCTCCTTGGGCGGGAGCGTAACGGCTCGCAAGCACGAATGCAACCCTCTGTCGGCAGAAAATAGTCGGGACGCTTGGCCCGGAGTCGTCGGGCTCGGGATCCGGGTCCGGCCATCTTGCATGGCACCACGCTCACTCAGTCCCCCGCAGGCGATTCGGATGCCGCGAGGCGGGCCAGGAGGCGGACAGGCTTGGATGGGGTATAATCACTTGCGGTGTCTTCCGGCGAAGGCAGTTTGGGCCTGTGAGTGAGGGCGGCAGTCATGTTGATCGAGCACTGTCTGGAGATGCGGTTTCTACGGTCGCACGTTCAGGAGCCGGTGATCTCGGAGATGGCCCGGCGGTTCGGGGGCGTTCTGTTCAACATCGAGGCGATCAGCGTCGGCCATGTGGAGGCGTCGATTACCTTGCGGCTCGTCGGCGAGCCTGCGGAGCTTGGAGGCGTGCAGGCGTACTTCTCCTCGATCGAGGCCGACCTCCGAATGATCAGCGAGGAGAAGTTCACGGGCGAGATTCCCTCGGTGCCCGCGCGGGCCGCGTCTTCGGGCGAGGCGCACGAGATCGTAGAGCGGAAGCTCTGGCTGACCGTGTTGGGTTCGCCCAAGAGTGAGGCGTTTCTGTGGGGGATGTCGCGGCGGTTCGACGTGACCTTCAAGCTGATGCAGTCGGTCTCGGGCGAGTCGGTGAGTATCTTGTCGATGCTGCTCTGGGGGCCGAAGCCGGAGGTCGATGGTGCCGTCGCGTTCCTGCGGGATCGCGGCGTCAACGTCGAGTTCGGCGAGGTTTCCTTGAGCGCGCCCTTTACGCCCGTCGGCTGACGGCATGGAGAATGACGCCAGGATGAATCGAGACGTTAGAGAGGATGCGTTGTTCGGCGGGTTCACCGGCCTGCTGATGTTGGGCTATGCCTACTTTCAGCCTCTCGGCGGCGACCCGGATCTGGGTGCGGTTTACGTTATCTCCTTCGATGTCTTCAACTTGACTCTCTATGTGGGTGGAACGCTGCTCCTGGTCGCTGCGGCATTGGGCACCGCCGGGATTGGCGCGGCCGCTCTCTTGGATGCCGTGGTGAGCTGCCTGAGCGGCGTTCTCATGCTTGCCTGCGCGGCATGTTGGACGGTCTTCGAAGGTGCATTCGATCTGATTAACCTGATGATTCTCATCTTCGGCCTGGTGATGGCCCGATCCGGCATTCGTGGATTGGCGTCCTACCGAGCGATGGTGTCGCGGGGTTCGTCCGGCGGGTCGCCCGTTCGAGGGGCTTCTCGGGGGTGGTTCGGCACCCAGCGCGGCAGTCCGTCTGCGCCGGTTCCGCCCGTTGCTCCCGAGCGGGTCCATCCAGCGAGCATGGCGTCCAGCGCCTTGCCGAATGCCGACGAGGCTCCACCAGAGGAAGGCTATCTCGCGGCGTTGTCCAAGGAGCAGGACGATCCGCCGTCGGATCGCGACGCCTGATGGACTCGGACCGCTACTCACGACAGATTCTCTACAAGCACGTCGGCACTGCCGGCCAGGAGAAGCTCGCCGCCGCTCGCGTCGTGCTGATCGGTTGCGGCGCGCTGGGCACGGTGCTGGCCAACACGCTGGTCCGCGGCGGCGTCGGGTTCCTTCGTGTCGTGGATCGCGACTTCGTCGAGCTGAGCAATCTCCAACGACAGATTCTCTTCGACGAACGTGACGCGACAGACGGCACCCCCAAGGCCGTGGCGGCGGCGCAGCGCTTGGCGAGCATCAACAACGACGTAACGGTCGAGCCGGTCGTCGCAGACGTGAATGCCGGGAACATCGAATCGATGGTCGCCTCCGCTCACCTCATTCTCGACGGCTCCGACAACTTCGAGGTGCGCTACCTCGTTAACGATGTTGCCGTGAGGCTCGGGTTGCCCTGGGTTTACGGTGCTTGCGTGGGGGCCGAGGGCATGGTCATGCCGATCATCCCCGGCGATACGCCGTGCCTGCGGTGCGTCTTTCCCGAGCCGCCGCCGCCCGGCGTGAGCCCGACGTGCGACACGGCGGGTGTGCTGGCGTCCATCGTGCAAATCGTCGCGAGTCTTCAGGCGATCGAGGCCGTCAAGATCCTCACGGGCAGGCAGGACGCGTTGACTCGCGATCTCGTGCAGATCGACGCCTGGACGGGCGAGTTCAACCGCTTCGACATGCAGCGAGCCCTCGAAGCGGGCGGCTGCCGATGCTGCGGGCAGAAGGTCTTCGACTATCTCGACGGCGATCAGGCCGACCGGACCGTGGCGCTCTGCGGTCGCGACGCCGTGCAGGTTCGCCCGTCGTCCGATAGCAGGATCGATCTGGAAGCCGTTTTGGCTCGGGTGTCGGCGGTGGCCAAATCGCCCCCGCGATTGAACCGATATCTACTGAGATTCGAAGTCGAAGGATACGAGATATCGCTGTTCGAGGATGGCCGCGCGATCATCAAGGGCGCGGCCGACCCGACGGAAGGGCGGTCGGTTTATGCGAAGTACATCGGGAGCTGAAGCGTCTCATGGTTCTGTGTGGCACGGGCGTCTCGCCTTTGGTCTCACCGGCGAGGCGCCGGTGCCACATCGTTGCACGCGCGCGTGGATCCTTGTCTCGCTGCTCGGCGGCATCGGTCTCACGCTCACGACCGGCTGCACGGAGTTCAGTCACTTTGGGGGGATCAGCGACCAGGATGGCAACTCCATTCACGGCGTCGAGATTCACCAACAGGGGGCCGAGAGCGAATGGAGGCTCGTCGGCCACAGCGACGGCAAAGGGAACCTGAACATCTTCAAATCGAAGTTCTCCGGCGGCGGGAAAGTCCGCCTTCGCAAGCGCGGCTACCGGACCATCCTCATGAGCGAGAGCCGGTTCTTCAAGTCGCCCATGATCATCATGCCCGAGACGGGCGACAGCGACTACGGCCAGCCCATCGACGAATCGGACGACGTCTGGAATCGCTAGCACGGCGATGGCCGAGCGATGCTAAGGCAGAAGTGCCGCGAGCACTTGCTCGATCGGCACCTGGGGGGCGACACCGACGATGAACATGGGGGAGACCATCGGCCTGCTCGGCTTCCTCGGTTTGATGGCGCTGACGTTCCTGCGTCTACTGTCGGTGGAGCGTGAGTCCGTCGTTCTCGATGCGGAAGGCGAAGCCCGACAAGCGGCTGCCGAGGGAGCGCGACGCGTCAGGGGAGAACGCGACTGACATGACGTAGCGCTTGTGTCCTGTGAACGTGGCCACTTGCTCCCCGGTCGCCGTTTTCCAGAGTCTGATAGTCTGGTCCTTGTCACCCGATCCCGAGGCGATAAGCACGGCCATTTCAGTCAACTCTTCATCGGAATCGTTATAATCGGGA
>CAYYPB010000155.1:0-6724 GCA_964473405.1 uncultured Planctomycetaceae bacterium | reverse complement strand
GGCTAGCCGTGGGTCGGCCGAGTCGACACGACGAGGGCAACATCAGGATGACAAGCGAACCGAACGAGACGACGCTCACACGGCGCCAGGTGCGCGAAGTGGACCGTAGGGCGATCGAGGACTTCGCCGTCCCGGGCGTGGTCCTGATGGAAAACGCCGGACGCGGGGCGGCGGAGATCGTGCGGCAGGCGTTCGACAGCTCATCGAGGCGGACGGTGGAGGGCGCATTCGTCGCCATCGTCTGCGGCCGAGGCAATAACGGGGGGGACGGGTTCGTTATTGCGCGACATTTGGCCAATGCGAATGTGCCAGTCGCGTTGTTCCTTGCTTGCGATCCCGCTCGATTAGCCGGCGATGCTGCGACGAACTTCACCATCGCCCGTCGCATGGGATTGATGTGCCATGCGTTTGACACGGCTGAGTGCATCGCCGCGGCGCATCGGCTCGGCGAGGCTGCCGTCATCGTCGATGCCGTTCTGGGGACCGGTTTTGCGGGTGACGTTCGCGACCCGCTGGACCAGGCGATCGGCGCGATCAACGGTGTGACGGGCGCGACGGTCATCGCGATCGACGTTCCATCGGGCCTGGATTGCGATACCGGCCGGCCCTCCAATGCGACCGTCCGGGCGGACGCGACCGTCACGTTCGTGGCGGTGAAGGCGGGCTTTGGCGGCAGCTCCGCCTACACGGGTCGCGTTCACGTCGTGGACATCGGTGCGCCGGCGGAGATCGTTCAGGCCGTGTTGGCGGATATGCCCTCGGGCTGAAGGTGTCGCCGGAACCACTCGGCACTGTCGGCGACGATCCTCTCGTTCATGGCGACCGAACGCATTCCGTGGTCGTCGGTCGGGAGGATCTCCAGTCGCACGTCGATATGCGCCGCGACTAGGGCCGCTTCGTAGGCCTTGCCGTGTTCGACCGGCACGCTCTGATCGCCGCGGCCGTGGAAGATCAAGGTCGGTCGTGAATGCTTGGCGAGTTCGACCGGCGCATCGGCGGTGGGAATATCCGACAGAAATGCCCGACCCAGGCGATGGCCGTTGTGATCGAGCCAGCCTTGCTTGTCGAGCAGCGCCTTGGCTTTTCCGTCGAGGCTGGCGACGACAAGGGGCCGCATCCTGGCGACCGGTGCCCAGAGTGTCAGGCACCGAAGGGCCGTTTCGTCGGCCAGCGCGAGCGAGGCAGTCAGGGCTCCGAAACTGCTCGCCGCGACGCCCAGGTTCGTGGCGTCGCAGGCGGGAATGTCGGCCAGTGCCGCCATCGCGGCGTGGACATCCTCGATAAACTGCGAGACCGTCACGTCCTCGAATCGGCCGTCGCTCTCGCCGCAGCCTCGAAAGTCGAACCGCAAACAGGCGATGTTCGATTCGACGAGCTGCCTGGCCAATTGCACGAAGCGATAGCAGGAACCCACGCGCGTGCCGGTCAGCCCGTGGCAGCAGAGGACCCCCGGTGCGGGAGCGGTGAGCCGCGCGGGGTCGGGCAGGTGCAGGCAGGCTGCCAGTTGTTGGCGTCCGACGGGGATCTGCATGAATTGGAGCATGGGCGGTTTTTCTCCGTTGCGTCCTGGTAGGACAGCGCTACGTCGCCACCAAGGGAAGAGCCGCGGGCTTCAGCCCGCGCGGACCCACGGGACGGAGTGGCGTTCACTCGCATGAAGTACCGCTTCCCGGCGCGCCGGGAAAGCCCACGGCTCTTCCGCAGAGAGGTAGCGCTGCCATACCAGGGGCGGCGATCCATCCTCCCTCGGCTGCGGCGGCGAGCCCATTCCGAGGGGGCAAACCGTACAATCTCGGCACGATTGTGGCCAGGCCGGATACTCCGTGACAGGTCTTGGGCGCTGCGAGACGGGTAGCGCCGTGCGGGCTGAAGCCCACGGCGTTTGGTTCAGGTGGCGGCTGGACGCCGAAATGTTGGCCGTCTTGCATAAGATGGGGTTTCTCGTTCGTCATGTATAGGTAGAGGCCGTTGGAGTCGTCTGGGGGCGTAAAGCCTCGGCGAGGAGTGGGCGTGCCGTTGGCGGGTGGTGACGACAATTCGGGTCAGGCGTGGGCGGACTTCTTTGAGGCGAGTCACGCGGAGCTGACGGCCTATGCGGTCTCTCTCGTGGGAAACCTGAGCGATGCCCAGGATCTCCTGCAGGATGTGCTCATTCGCATGGTCCGCGAACATCGGGCGGTCGCCTGCGCGAGGGCCTACTTCGTGCGCTGCTTGCGGAACGCGGCGGTGGATCGGTCGCGCAGCGCGGCTGTTCGTCACGCGGCCGGGCCACTCGAAGGTCTGGATGTCGGTTTCATCGACACGGTCTGCGAGGACATAGAACGGCGCGAGACGGCCGAGCACGTCAAGGCGGCGCTGGCGTTGGTCAGGCCGATTCGGCGAGAGGTGATCGTCCTCAAGGCGTATGCGAGGATGTCGTTTCGCGAGATCGGCGAGGTCTTGGAGATGCCGCTCGGGACGGTGACGAGTCACTACGCACGGGGGCTCGACGAGCTTGGCGAGCATTATTTGGAGGCGGTGGGCCATGTCAGTTGATCGGATGGAAGAAGCCCTCGACTCGGTGGCGTCGAAACAGCTCTCCGAGCAGGCTCGGCGCGATCTGCGAAGTGCGGTGATCGCTGCTGATGTCTCCCGGTGTCGCCCTTGGTGGAGGCGGAGCGTGCCGTTGTGGCAGATGGCGGCTGCCTGCGTTGTTGTTTCCGTCTTGTCTTTTTGGACGGCCCGCAGCGGTTCGTTGGATGGCGTTTCCGTGCCGTCCGGTGGAGCGGGCGTCGCCGCTCGGATCGAGTCGCCCGGCAGCGACCGTGCCACGTCGAGCGGCGCTGCCGTCGTGCGGTTCGAACATCGGCCGGCCTATCGTCCTGATATCACGCGGTGGCGACCTGTCGCCGCGAATTCGAAGGGAGTCTAGTCATGTCGTGTCGTGCTATCGCTTCGTGTGGCCTCATTGTTGCTTTGACGATTCTTGTTTTGCCCGTAGGCGATCTGTGTGCTTCGGAGCGAGTGGCCCAATCCGAACCGTCGCAGCCTGTCGCCGTTGCCGAGAAGAAACAGGTCATGGTGGAGTTTCAGTTCGTCCAGATCGACGATCCGATCGCGGGTGTTTCGTTGCGCGGTGCGGCGACGGTGGAACTCGGGGAATCGGGCTCGCCTGCAAAGGTCGAAGCCGACGCGATCGAGATCACGACGACCCAGCAGAAACCGGCGGCGTCCGGCGACAGCGAGGAGCAGGCCACGATTGTGGACCTCTCACAGACGGAAGGCGTTGCCGATGGGCTGGGTCTCGGCGTACACATGATCTCGGACAAAACCGTGCTGTTCGTTCGCGGTCGGGCGATTCGCTTCGAGCGGAGCAAGATCGTTGATGCCAAGCCGGCCGCCGGCAAGACACTGCCAAAGGACAAGGGCTACAAGGTTCTGTCGAGTCCTCGGCTGTTGGTACTCGTGGGGGATGCGGCTGAGATCACGATGGGGTCAGCGGTTCCCTATCTGGTTCAGAAGGACGACGGCTGTCTGGAACTGCGACATACCAAGGACGCCAGCGAGGGCATCTCGGTCCACGTGCTTGTCGAGAAGGCCGACGATGAACGGGTGATCTTTGAGAGCGTGCGGACGAAGCTCAGCATGGTCGCCGGGCGCCAGCCGATCGAAGGCGTTCCGTTCGATGTGGGTCGGCCGATCATTCGGGCGATGGAGGTTTCGAGTGCTTTGAGTCTCGCGCCCGGCCACACGGCACTCATCGCATTCCCACGCATCGGCAAGGACTCGCCGTTGATTCTGGCGACGATCAGCGCGCGAGTGGTCGAAACGCCATAGGTACGCCGAGCAGGAAGGAAGCGGGGCCCTACGAACGGTGGCGGCCGGATGTTACGGAGCGGCTTTTCCGGCCCTGGAAGGCAACGCCGTGAACTGACGACCGTGCCGGGGCGCGGAACCCAGGGCCGGAAGCGTTGTTCTTCTTGCCCTGAAAGGGCCGGAACAAGTCAGCCCAGGGCAGATCGCAGCGCCGCCCTGGGTAGCCTTGCCGCAACCGATCATAGCCCTGAAAGGGTGGCACATCGCTCGACGGTGAGGCGGATGTTTCGCCTTTCAGGGCTTGGTGTTTGTGATCGCCGTTGACCCAGGGCGGCGCTACGGGGCTATCGCCGCTTCGCTCTGCCCTGGGCTGACTTGTGGGTGTCCTTCTTCGGGGCGAAAGACGAGATCGGCGTGAATGCTCAGTTTGCGGTGTTGCCTGGAAGGGGTGGCTCCTGGCGAGGCTGTTCCTGCAAGCACGTTGATTGGCAAGGCCGCGTGATTCGAGGTACAATCTCCCCCATATCCAAACGGTGTATCCAAACGGTGGCGTGGCCGGCGCGAGTCTGCCGGCAGATGGAGTGAATGATCGATGGCGTCCGGTGAGTCGAAAACACGCAGCAGCAAGTTGGAGATCGTCGAGCCTCTCGGCAAGCGCGTGTTGATTCGCAAGGACGCCGACAAGAAGCAGACACGCGGGGGGATTCAGCTTCCGGACAACATCGAGATTCCGACCATTACGGGTCGCGTCGTGGCGGTGTCGGCCCAGGTCGAGAACGACGACGATTTCCCGTTGCGGCAATACGACAAGGTGCTCTTCAATCCGAAGCGCACGATTCCCGTCGATTTCGAGGGCGACAATCAGTTGTTCGTCGTTCCGATGGAAGATGTCGTGGCCGTGTTTCGCAAGTCGTCTGATTGAGTCACCCCGAGCGGCCGGGGGATTCCTGTCGAGCCATGTCCGAGCGGGGGCGAAGCTCGCCGCACCTCCCGGTGGCTCGACGCTTCTTTGGAGGCCGGTCATGGTGCGTCTGTCCAGGTGGGTCGTCGTCTGTCTGTTGCCGGTCGTTTCTCTCGCCATCGCTTCGAGCCCTGCCGCCGCGAGTGCGGGGATCATCGGCACGCAGAAGGGCAAGGTCTATCACACCTACCCGGTCGATTGCGGCTCTGCGAAGCGAATCCAGGATGACAACAAGATCGTCTTCGAGTCCGTCGAGGAGGCCGAGGCCGCTGGCCGGCGGTTGTGTAAGCGGTGCGCGGACCTCGCTCGCAAGGAGAAGGAGCGGGGGAACGTGCCGAAGCCGCGCGGCGGCGGGGCTCGCCGCAAGAAGCCCCGCGGCAAGACACCGCGCGATCCCGTTCCGCCGAAGCCGACGGGTGGCGGGGACATCAAGACGGCGGAATTGCCCGAACGGGTACGCGTCAACAAGGTGCTCACCGGCGGGACACTCTTGTTCGACAACGGGGAGAAGGCCGTGCTGCTGGGCGTTGTCTGGCCGTCGCGCGGTCAGGCGGCGGCGAAGGATGCCGTGCGGCTCATCAAGGAACAGACGCGCGGCCGGCAGATGAGCGTGCTTCACGACGCGTCGCCGCTCGGCGTGCGCCGGCGCGACGGCCTGGGGCGTCTGGTGGTCTATGCCACGCCGGAGCCGGACGGCCGCGATCTGGCGGGCGAGTTGATCTTTCAGGGCTACGGCTGGTTGGACCGCAGTGTGCGGTTTGCTCGGCGCGATGAATACGCTCGGCAGGAGGCTGCGGCCTGGCGGGCGGGGCGCGGCATTTGGGAGCGATTCAAGGGAGATGCGGGCGAGCGCAAGGTCGTGACCGGCCGGCACGCTGAGCAGTATCATTCTCCCAAGTGCCAGCACGTGAAGCATCTGACGAACGTGATGGAGATGCCGATCAACGAGGCGAAGGACCGTCGGCTGACGCCGTGCAGCGAGTTTCGCATTAAGGCGAAGAAGAAACCCAGCGGAGCCAAAGACCGTGGCAAGTAAACGCAAAACGCAGCCCCGTCGTCGGGGAGATCGCGGGTCGCTGAGCGGCCTGCGGTTGATCGGGATGGTGCATCTGCCGGCGCTGCCGGGTTCGGCCGGGGCGTCGATGTTGATGAATCGCATCATCGATCGGGCATGCAGCGAGGCGGTGTTGCTGGCGAAGGCCGGCTTCGATGCGGTGATCGTGGAGAACTTCGGCGATGCGCCGTTTGTGGCCGAAGCTGCGCCGAGTGAGACGGTTGCCGCGATGGCGATTGTGGTCGATCGCGTCGTGCGCGCTTGCGGTGTGGCCGTCGGTGTGAACGTGCTTCGCAACGACGCGGCGGCCGGCTTGGCGATTGCCGCGACGGCGGGCGCGGATTTCATTCGCGTCAACGTGCTGTCGGGCGTTTATGCGACGGACCAAGGGTTTATCACGGGCCGCGCTGCCGAGGTGGCGGCCTGTCGTGCCGCGGCGAACAGGCACATCCACATCGCCGCCGACGTTCACGTCAAGCACGCCCAGCCGATCAGCCAGCCCGATGTGGCCTTGGCCGCCGAGGAGACGGCCTATCGGGCCGGCGGCGACGCGATCATCCTCAGCGGCGACGCGACTGGCTCGCCAACGGACCGCGAAGCCGTCGCCCAAGTGCGGAAGGCCGTTCCGGATCGACCGCTGTGGATAGGCTCCGGCGTGACGGCCCAAACGGTCGGGGCCTATCTGGACATCGCCGACGCGGTGATCGTCGGCACGTCGATCAAACGCGGCGGGCGCACGACCAACCCCCCAGACCCCAATCGCGCTGCCGCTTTGGTCAAGGCGGCTCAGTAGCGGGACGCCGCTACGTCCCCCCCCCGCAGAAGGCCGCGGGGTTTTCCCGCGCGGCGGGGCGCGGGCGTACGCACGCTGATGGGCATCTCTCTCCATGGCATAACGATGCCGATGAGTCCGA
>CAYYPB010000154.1:4926-6727 GCA_964473405.1 uncultured Planctomycetaceae bacterium | reverse complement strand
CGCGAATGGAGTTCGGACGTGACTTGCGGACTGATCGGTGGCTACGTGGAAACGGCTCTGACCTCGCACGGTGATTCGCCAACGCGGATCGCCCATCCTTCTACCCGGCTTACGGTGGCCGCTGCGCTGGCGATGTCGATCGCGTTCGCCGGTTGCGATTCCGTGCCGACCGATCTCGGCATGTCCGGAGGGGATTCGGACAAGTCCGACGCCGCCACAGCCGCGGCCGTCGCCAACATCACCTTCGAAACCTATCAGCCCGACCACACGAAGATCACGCTGGTCTTCCGTGGCGACGAACACTACCACTGGTACGAGGATACCGCAGGTTACACGGTCATTCTCAAGGGCGGGGATTATCGATACGCCACGTTGGACGCCAATGCGGAGTTCACCGCCACCGAATGGGGGGTCGGCCGCGATGACCCCGCAGCCCGTGGACTGACGCCGGGGATCCAACCCCCTCAGCACGTCATCGACCGCATTCGAGCCGAATCGCCCGTGAAACCAATCGCCTACGTCCAGCCGGATGCCGGCGACGTGGCCGAGCACTTCGAGGTAATCGAAGGCGACATGCTCGTGCCGCAGAACGTCGCCGATGAGGCTAAGCAGAACGCAAGTGGCAGCGTCTACTACAACATCGGCCAGTGGCCAGGCGGCGTCGTGCCCTACACGTTCGACGGCAACGTGAACAGCAGCAACCAGGCGGCCATGCGCGCGGCGATGGACGACTGGGAGGCCGTGGCGGACGTCAGCTTCGTCCCGCGCACGGCCGAGGCGAACTACGTCAACATCTTCAGTGGGACGGGCAACTGGTCCTACGTCGGCATGATCGGCGGCAAGCAGGATCTCTCGATCTACAACTGGAGTTGGGAGTTCATCATGGCTCACGAGTTGGCGCACGCCTTGGGCGTCTGGCACGAGCAGAGCCGATCCGACCGCGACACCTTTGTCCAGATCAACTGGGGAAACATCACCGCGGGCAAGGAAAACAACTTCAACATTCACAACGCGTGGTACGACTCGGACGTCGGCACCTACGACTTCGACTCTGTCATGCACTATGGGGCCTACTCGTTCAGCAACAACGGGCAGCCTACGATTCAGGCACAACCCGCCTACTCCAACTCATCGTTCGGCCAACGAACGCATCTCAGTGTCAGCGATACGGCGAGCATGGCCGCCATCTACGGGACCTCGGTTCCCAGCGTCAAGGCTGCGATGACTACGCCCGCCAGCAGCGGCGCTACGCTCACGGGCTCAGGCTTCACTTTTGCATGGGACAGCGGGTCGAACGTGAGCGAGTATTGGCTGTGGGTCGGTTCGTCACTCGGCAGCAACGACATCCTCAGCCAGGGCACGGCCAGTGGAACCTCCCTGGCCGCAACGGGTCTTCCCACCGATGGCAGCACGGTCTATGTCCGCCTGTTTTCCATGATCAGCGGGTCGTGGCAAACGAATGACTACAACTACGTCGCACACAATGCGCCGTCCACCGCCGCGGCGATGACGACGCCCGCCAACACCGGCGACACGCTGACCGGATCGGGCTTCACGTTCGCATGGAACGCAGGCTCCAATGTCAGCCAATACTGGCTCTGGGTCGGATCGTCGCTCGGCAGCAATGACATCCTCAGCCAAGCGCCGGCGAGCGGAACGTCACTGGCCGTCACCGGCCTGCCCAACGATGGAAGCACGCTCTACGTCCGGCTGTTCTCCATGATCAACGGGTCGTGGCAAACGAATGACTACAACTACGTCGCACACAGCGCACCATCCACCGCCGCCGCAATGACCACGC
>CAYYPB010000154.1:0-4826 GCA_964473405.1 uncultured Planctomycetaceae bacterium | reverse complement strand
ACGTCCGGCTGTTCTCCATGATCAACGGGTCGTGGCAAACGAACGACTACAACTATGTCGCCAACAACGCCCCGTCGACGACCGCGACCATGAAGACCCCCGCCAACACGGGCGATACGCTCACGGGATCGAGCTACACGTTCACCTGGACGGCCGGCCAGAATGTGACGCAGTACTGGCTCTGGTTCGGATCGTCGGTCGGCAGCAACAACATCGCCAGCCTTGACGGCTCAACGGGAACGTCCTTGACCGTGACCGGCCTCCCGACGGACGGCAGTAAGATCTATGTGCGTCTGTTCTCCCTCATCAACGGCGTCTGGCAAACGAACGACTACAGCTACTTCGCATTCAGCGGTGGGTCTGCCAAAGCCGTGATGACCACCCCGGCGAACAACGGCGCGACCCTAAGCGGCTCGGGCCTCACCTTCGCCTGGACGGCCGGTTCCAACGTGAGCGAGTATTGGCTGTGGATCGGATCGAGCGTCGGCAACAACGACATGCTCAGCCAGGGCGCGGGGAGCGCCACGTCGCTGGCCGTCACCGGCTTGCCGACCGACGGTAGCACCATCCATATCCGCCTGTTCTCGATGATCAACGGTGCTTGGCAGACGAACGACTACAACTATGTCACGGGACCGTAGATGCTCGCCACGCGAGGGACGAGCCGCGGGCTTCAGCCCGCGCGGACGTGCGGCGCAGAGTGGCGTCCCTCACGCGGAAGCACCGCGGGCTAAGACCTGCGGTTCGTTTGCGGGGGTAGCGATCCCCGTTGGGTCGCGGCTAAACGAGCGTCTTGGCATGTATGCCACGGATCGCATAGACTCCGCAGCGCCGTCGGGCCGGCGGCCACGGCGTGTGGAGATCGCTCTTGAACCCAACAGCCACCGTCATCATTCCCACGCATGGCAGACCGGAAAAGCTCGCTCTCTGTCTCGATTGTCTTGCGACGCAATCACTGCCCGATGGGCGAACGATCGAGATTGTCGTCGCGATCGACGGGGACGAGTCCGGCGTCTATGAACCCCTCGGCGGTCCAGAAAACGTTCGCCTCTTGCACTTGCCGCGCCGCGGCATCGCCGCCGCTCGCAACGCCGCCATCGAAGCTGCCCGCGGCGATGTGCTGCTGTTCACGAACGACGACACCTACCCCGCTCACGACTGGGCGTCGGTGCATCTTGCCGCGCAGTCGAGCGGCCCCGGCGGCGGCATGGTCGTGGGCCGAACCAATTGGCAAGTGTGGCCTGACACGACGGTGTTCGACGGGCTCGTTCGCGATACGTCGATGAGCTACTTCTACGATCAGATGCGGGCCGAGGAAACGTATGGGTATCGACACTTCTGAACGTGCAACGCGTCGGTCCCGACCGCTCTGGTTCGACAGATCGGCGGATTCAACGAGCGGATTCGACCGTACGGTTTCGAGGATCTCGAGTTTGCTTTCCGCCTCGAGCAAGCGGGCTTCCAAGGCGTCGCCTACTGGCCTGACGCCGTGAACGTTCACGACCACCGCCTCCAGTGGCGGGACTACTGCAATCGCGAGGCCTGCCTGGGAAGGGTGGCGGCCTGTCTCGCCGAGATGAACCCAGAGTGCTTCGCGGCGATATATGGCCAGGACACGCCCTCCGCCCTGCGGGATCAGTTCCAGATCTGGCTGGCCCGCGACGAAGGCGATCACGCGTTAACCGAAACGCTGCTGAGCCACTGGATGGATCGTCCCCTCGCCGAAGCAGGCGATTGGCCGACCCTGCGCGACCTGCTCTACACGCTGCATCTTCCGGTGAAACGGCGGCTCTTCCGCAGGGCCTATGTCGAGCACTTCGACCTGCGTCACGACGACCAATGGCGGGCGAGAATGGAGTTGGGCCACAGCTTCCCCTGAAACACCGTTGGCTACCGAGGATTGATCAGAGCCGTGACCGTGAGGGAGCGTTCAACGCCCAACATGGAGGCCCCTTCTATCCGAATGAGGATCGCTCCCTCACGGTCGAGGCTCTGATCACCGCGTTTCGTGCGTCCATGCAATGCGGGAACTCACACAGATTGGCAAAGGGTGGATTCCGCGGTGTGCAGTGCGTCGAGGAACTCCGACGCGCTTTCGGCCGATCGCAGGGACGCCTGCAAGTCCTTGTCGATCAAGAGGCGGCACAGCCGACCCAAATAGAGCAGATGGTCGGCCTGTTCGGGGCAACAAACCAGGAAGAACAGATCCGTCAAGCCGCCGCGGGGTTCTCCGAAGACGATGCCCTGGCACGTTCGAGCCGCGACGACGATCGGCCCCTCCGAGTAGATTGGCCGAGGCGGATGTGGAATCGCCACGCCGTCCTGCAAACCCGTCGAGCACTGCCGCTCGCGTTCGACCAGATCCTCAACGAGAATACCGGCGTCCACATAGGGATCGACAGCCGCCGCGAGTTCCGCCAACTCGCGCAGAACCGAGGCCTTGGTCTTGGCGACCAGATCGACGGCCATGCCGTGTTCCTTCATCGCGCCGGTGACCAGCATGTGGCCCGGCGGTTCGGGATGGCGATCTCGCCGCCGATGCTGTGGGAGGGCCTGCAAGTTCTCTTCGACCCAGTTCCAGACCTCGCCCGCTCGAAACTGCCATTCGCCGCGAACCTTGATGCCTGCCAGGACACGCTGCTCGGCCATGCGCACGACCTCCCTGGGGGAGACGTGCAGGCTTGCTGCGACCTGTTTGACGTTCATCCTCGAACGCTGCATGGCCAGCCTCTCGGGTTCGTGCCCGGGCGAAGGTGTACACCTATGGTTATCGTCCCGTCGGGACGGTCAGTGCATCAGATTCGGGGTTTCTTCGACGCCAGGGGCGGATTCGAGCGAGGTTTCCCCCTCCCCAGAATGCAGGCACGGCGAGTTCGGCGCTACTCGGGCGACAGCCTCAACTCCCCCTTCTCCTTGACGACACGAACGGATCGTTCCCCCGTGATCGTACTCCGCAGCAGCTCACCAACGGCCTCCTGCCGCCATCCCGAGGCCAACGCGTGGTCGGCCGGGGCTTTTTCGCCGCGCGTGTAGGTTCGGATCAACGTTCGCAAATCCTGCTTCTTGCCCACGAGAGAAAACGCCAGGTCGTTTCGATTGCAGTAGTCGCGGAGGACCGCCGCTAGCAGCGACAGCAGCACGTCTTCCCGGGGAGAGTCCTCCTGTGATGGAAGCTCGGGGAGCTCCTCGGCCGGAAGATCCTTGCCGGCCTGAACGAACTCGGCCAGAAGCCGAATCCCGGAGACGCCGACATTGATGCCGCGAATCGTCTGAATCCGCTTGGGATCCGTCCAACCACGTTTGGCTATTTCGACGAGAATGTGATCCTTGAGAATCGTCCGCGCCGGACGGTTGTACTTGGCGGCGAGCGTCTCTCTTGCCTCCAGCAAGCTGTAGGCAATACCGAGTTCGCGTCGCGACAAGCTGCCCGCACCACGAAGGCGCTTGAGCTTCTGGACCTCGCTCTCGGTCCCGCCCGACGACCGGCAGAGCTTGTCGCACTCGACGGTCGCCCAGGCCTCACGGTCCAACGCGACGAGTCGTTTGTGGATGCGATCGTACATCGGCCGCAGGCAAACCACGTCCTCGACGGCATACTCGATCTGTTCGGCCGAGAGCGGGCGCTTTCGCCAGTCGGAGAGCGTCTGAGACTTGTGGAGCTTTCTACGCGTCGTCATCTTGGCGAGGCGGCTCAGACTGATCGGGTAGCCGTGGCCCACCATGCCGGCGGCGATCTGGAGATCGAAGACGCGCGTGGCCGGTCTCTGAAGTTCGCGCTGACACAGGCCGAGGTCTTCACCGCCCGCATGCACAATCACGAGGACGCGCTCGTCCGCGACGAGTTCCCAGAACGGTCGCACATCAAGCTCGCCGAGCGGGTCGATCAGATAGCACGTCGCCTCCGCCGTGGCCACCTGGATCAGACAGACCTCCGGGCGATGTTGGTCCTCTCCGACAAACTCTGTATCGAAGGCAAACCAGCCATGCTGCTGGACGCGGCCAATCAGAGCGTCGAGGACCGCCTTCTCTGAGATGATTTCTACGTTGACTTCACGAGCGATAGTTGTCTCCCTCGATGGCTTCTGAACATCCCCTGGCTCGCCGCGCATCGGCTGCCCGGCCAAGTCAGTGGGTCCGCCAGTGTATTCGAGTGAGGCATTGTCGCAAAGGGCGGGTGTCGGATGGCACCCGCTGGCGAACCGCACGTGGCACCGCACTATCGAGATTCTCGGTCGCAACGGGTTATCCGGCCTCTGAGGGCCGCACTCCGATTGCTACGTCCAGCCCATCACGCCGAAGGCCGATCTGACAGGGCGTGGCGTTCGAGCCCCCGCAGCACAGTCGCCGGCCCGACCCACGCGAGACCCACGGCCGATGCCCACGGACCTCGGTCCGTGGGCATCATGCTATTGAGTGCCCGAAAGCCCACTCCATGATCGCGACGATGCCCTCCAACCGACGACTCGCACTCGGATGCGTGCTGATCTTCGGCTGCATCCTGGTGGCGTGCCACGTCCTGTGGCTACCGCGCATCATGGTCGACGACGCCTTCATCTCCTATCGCTACAGCCGCAACCTCGTCGACGGCCACGGCCTGGTCTTCAACCCGGCGCAGCGCGTGGAAGGCTACTCGAACTTCCTTTGGGTTCTGATGACGGCGCAGGGCATGTTGTGGCGTCTCGATCCGATCGCCTGGACCCGATCGCTGGGCGCTGCGGCCTTGCTGGGGACCGTAATGACGGCGGCCTATCTCGCTCGGCGACTCACCGGCTCGACATGGGCGGCACTCGCGGCGGCTCTGCTCCTCTCCTGCTCGACGGCACTCT
>CAYYPB010000153.1:0-6766 GCA_964473405.1 uncultured Planctomycetaceae bacterium | reverse complement strand
CTCGGACGCCGACAAGGCCAAGGCGAGCAAGGCGGACGCGGCCCGGGGTCGAGCCCGACGGGCCATCCGCGACGATGACCACGCCCTCGCCGAACGACTGATCCGCGAGGGGCTCAAGACCCGCCTCAAGGCCGAACGGGACACATGGCATTTGGTGGAATCCGAACTGGCGTTCGCCCGCAAGCAGTATGCTCGATCCGGCCTGATCGCGATGCGCATCGTGATCCTGCGTCCGAGGAGTCGACAGGTCGGGGCGGCACTCTATCGAGCAGCGCGGGCCTACGAGCGACTCGGCCGCTCGGCCAAGGCGGTGGAGCTATACTCCGAGTGTGCGGACCACAACACCGCGCGCGGCGATCTGCGTAAGCAGGCTACGAAGCGCCTGGAGAAACTCTCGAAGCGGCAGGCCAAACCATGACCGACGCGCGGACGATCTATCTCGAAACGATGGGCTGCCAGATGAACGCACTCGACAGCGAGTTGGCGTTCGGTGAACTGTCGGCGCGCGGCTATCGGCTCACGGAAGACATGGCGGCGGCCGATTTGGTCGTCCTGAACACATGTTCGGTCCGGCAGCACGCCGAGGACAAAGTCTACTCCCGTCTCGGTTCGCTCAAGGGGACCGGCATCCGCAAGGAATCGCAGGTCGTCGCCGTCATCGGCTGCATGGCCGAACGCGACGGAGACGGCTTGCTCGAGAAGATGCCCCACGTGGACATCCTTTGCGGCCCGAACGAGTTGCATCAACTGCCGGCGTTGGTCGAGGACGTTCGCAAGACCCGACGCCCCGCCGTGGCGCTGACCGGTCGGCTGCGAGATCGCTCGACTTCGGCGCGTTCGGCTGCGGGACACGACGATCTCGAGTCGATGGACTCCGGCCGATTGTTCGGCCCGACGAACCACCCGACCACGCCCAAGGTCTTCGGACGCAGGCAGGCGTATGTGCGCATCACACGCGGATGCAACAAGCACTGCACCTATTGCGTCGTGCCCGCCACACGCGGACCCGAACGGCATCGGCATCCGGATCGCATCGTGGAGGAAGTTCGGCGCCTGGCCGATGCGGGGGTCGTCGAGGTCACGCTACTGGGCCAGACCGTGAATCACTACTGCCATCGACCTGCGGCGGACGAGGGCGGGAACACTGGGGAAACCCGCTTTGCCCAACTGCTGAAGCGCGTCCACGACGAGGTGCCGCAGTTGCCTCGCCTGCGTTTCGTCACGAGTTTCCCGCGCGATTTCAGCGACGAGGCCCTCGAGGTCATGGCATCGTCGCCGCGCATCTGCAAGTACCTGCACATCCCGGCCCAGAGCGGCAGCGACGAGATTCTCAAGCGGATGAATCGTGGACACACGGTGGAGGCGTACCTCGGCTTGCTGGATCGCGCACGGGCCTTGATGCCCGGCCTGTCGATCGCCGGCGACATGATCGTAGGCTTTAGTGGCGAGACGGAGGCTGATTTCCAGGCGAGTCTCGATCTACTCCGGCGCGCGAGGTACAAGAACTGCTTCGTCTTCAAGTACTCCCCTCGCCCGGGCACGGCGGCGGACGATCGTATGCCGGACGATGTGCCCGACGAGGAGAAACGCCGCCGCAACAACGACATGCTCGCCGTTCAAGCCGAGGTGAGTCTTTCGCTGCATCGGGCGATGTTGGGGCGCGTCGTCGAACTGCTCGTCGAAGGCCCCAGCAAGAGCGCGATCAAGGCACAGGAGTCCGAGCAATCTCGCGGGGCGGAGGTCGAGCCGGCCGACGGTTCGCTGCGGAACCAACTCGTGGGCCGAACCGAGGGCGACCACATCGTGGTCTTCGAGGGAACGCCCGATCTTGTCGGCCGGTTCGCGAAGGTCACTCTCCAGGCCGCGACATCCTACACCTTGCACGGGCGGCTGGCCGATTCCGGCAGCGACGACAACCGTGTGACGATCCCTTTGGCCATCAGCGACGCCTGATCGCGTTGTTTCTGGGACCATGCCGGACAACCCACTCGGGCCGAATGCGTCTCGACGGACCAGGGCCATCGCGGCCACGTTGTGCCTGATCGGGGCATTCTCTACAATACGGTCGTCTCTCCATACTTCCGAGCGAGCGTTCGACACGAGGAGGGCCGTATGAGCCAGGCTCCCAACATTCAACAGCTTCTCGCGGCCATGAAGACCCACGGGGCGTCCGACTTGCACATCAAGGCGGGCCTGCCACCGGTCTATCGCGTGGGCGGCCATCTCCGGTCGGTGAATCTTCAACCCATGAGCGGCGAGCAGATCGACGCATGCATGGCGTCTATCATTCCTCCTCAACGCCGGGCGTTCTACGATGAGAACGGGGATCTCGACTTCGCCGCGATGTTGCCGGACGGAGATCGCTTTCGCGTCAACATTTTTCGCGCCAACAGCGTCATGAACGCGGCGATTCGTCGCGTCAACCCGAGGATCCCATCCTACGAAGAACTGCACTTGCCGCCGATCTTCAACACGCTGATCTCCCGTGCGTTCGAAGGCATTATCATCATCTCCGGCGTCACGGGCTCGGGCAAGAGTACCACCCTGGCAGCGATGATCGAGCAGATCAACACAACGCGCCAAGCCAACATCGTGACCATCGAGGATCCCGTCGAGTTCCTGTTCAAATCCAAGAAGTCGATCATCTCGCAACGAGAGATCGGCATCGACATCCCGACCTACGGCGAGGGCCTGAAGTACATCGTGCGGCAGGATCCCGACGTGATTTTCGTCGGCGAGATGCGGGACAAGTTCACCATGACCGCCGCGCTCCAGGCCGCCGAGACGGGCCACTTGGTTTTCGGAACGCTTCATACGGCAGACGCCATGCAGGCCTTTGCCCGCGTCCTCGAGTTCTTCCCACGAGAAGAGCACGATTTCATCCGAAGCTCCCTCTCGAACACCCTGCAGGGCATCTGCGCCCAGCGTCTCCTGCCGGGCATCAAAGAAGGCTCTCGCGTGCCGGCCACGGAGGTGTTGCTCAACTCGCCTACATGCAAGGATCTCATCCGCAAGGAACAGGACGAGGATATCCCCTCGCTGATCGAGTCCAGCGAGAAGGAGGGCATGCACTCGTTCACCTCGTCGTTGGCCGATCTCGTCCGCAACGAGTTGGTCTACATGGACACGGCGATGGAATACGCGCCCAACCGAGACGCGCTGGCGAGTCACATTCGCGGGATCAAGACCTCCGCCCAGTCTCTCGTCCATCGCACGAAGTAGCCCACTCCGCGAAGCGGTCCTTCGTTCCACCGACTGACCCTCCCAGCAAATGCGCGTATAATCCGCGCACCTTGCCGAATCCAAGAGAAAACACGACGAGCCGCGGAACCTGTCCATGACCGATGCGACGCAACAGCCGACGCCGGAGCCCGAGAGTGACATGCCTCGTTCCACCCGGCGCGTGGCCTGTCCTCAATGCGGAGCAAAGTACGTTCCCAGTGCATCGACGAGTGGCCGTCGCGTGCGATGCCATCATTGCGGCCATGTGTGGCGCGATGACCGCCACACGTTAACCGAGGTCGCCGGCTCGCTGAACCGGGCCGCCGAGGCATGGCTGAATGTCGGCTCGACGACACTGGCCCACGCCGATCACGCCTCGACCATGGGGCGGCTCGCCGACGAAGCCGCCCCACCCAGGCCGCCCTCCGGCGACTGGGTCGGCCGAACGATCGGCAAGTACGAGATCAAGGCCGTGTTGGGGCAGGGGGCGATGGGCTACGTTTACGAAGCCTTTGACCCCGGCCTGAGGCGCAATGTCGCCCTCAAGATGCTGCCGCGCCACGAGGCCAAGGGTGCCGCGAGCGTGGCCCGGCGGATGTTCGTCCAGGAAGCCCGCGTGGCCGCTCGCCTGCAGCATCCCAACATCGTCACGATCTACGACGTGGGCGAGGATGACGGCATCCCGTATTTCGCCATGGAGCAAGTCCACGGCACGACGCTGACCGTGCTCGTCGCTTCGCACGGGCCGCTACCCGCCAAACAGGCCTGCTTCGTCATCGCGCACGCCGCCCTAGCCCTGGCGACGGGGCATCGCCAGGGCGTCGTGCATCGCGACGTGAAGCCCGGCAATATCATGATAGACGCGGCCGGCGCGGTGAAAGTGACCGACTTCGGGCTGGCCGACGTGACCGGGCTCGATGACATCGATGCCGTCGAAGACCTGAGCAATCGCGCGCTCGGCACGCCCGGCTGGATTTCCCCGGAGGTCGCCCGAGAGGAGCGAGCCACGGCCGCCAGCGACATCTACGGTCTCGGTCTGACGCTGTACTTCGTCCTCACAGGCGAACGGTTGATCCGGGCGAAGCGCAAGAGCGAGATGATCCGCAAGCAGCGCGGCGCGGCGAGTGTTCGTCGCGAAGACCTGCCCTCCGATTGGCCGCCTCGGCTTCGCGACATCGTTCTCCAGTGTCTTCACGCCGACGCGGCCGAGCGATACCAATCGGCCGATGCCCTCGCCGCCGACCTCTTTCGGGCTCTCGCGCCGGATGAAGAGGATCAGACGCTCATACTCAGCAGCAACGATGCGAACCATCACGCCCACACTCAGCAGAAGCACTCGGGGGTGGGGTGGGGCACACTCGCGCTAGCCTGCGCCGCGGCCGCGATGGCGATCTGGGCATTCGTGTCAAACGATTAGCGGAACAGCGATACTTCTCCATAGCGAGCCGCGAGCTTCAGCTCGCGCGGAGTTTCCAGGCGAGGCAGCGCCACGCTCCGGCACACGTCCGCGTCCCGGATCGCCGGGAAAGCCCGCGGCTCGTTGTGTTGGAGTGCCATAGTGCTGGCAGTCGAGGACGTGGCGCCACTCCTCAGGGCGGCGGCCATGCCAATCGCTCGGCGCTCGGTGCGGGGTTATCCGGCCGCGACGGTTTCGGCTTGGCTCACAAGTTCTGCGATGATCGCGTCGATCTTCCGCGTTGCCGCCGCCTTGGCACTGGACAAGTCAGCGCCCGGCTCCCGGGCCAAGATGTAGAACTTGATCTTCGGCTCCGTGCCGCTCGGTCGGGCGATCACTTTCGTCCCGTCGGCGAGCGTGAACTGAAGCACGTTGGCCGGCGGGAGATCGAACCGGCCGACACTCTCGCCGGTTTCGATGTCCTTGTCGACGCCGGTCATCAGGTCGGCGGTTGCCACGACGGCGATGCCAGCCATCGACCTCGGTGGATCGGATCGTAGCGTGTCCATCATGGCCGTGATCTGGGCCGCCCCTTGCTCGCCCTTCATGACGATGCTCTTGGCACCCTCCTGAAAGTAGCCGAACTCCTCGAACAGCCCGTCGAGAACATCCAGCAGGCCGCGGCCCTCGCTCGCCGCCATCGCCGCCATCTCGGCGATGAAGGCCGTACTCGTGATCGCGTCCTTGTCGCGGGCGAACCTCGCCGGCAGATAGCCATAGCTCTCCTCGGCGCCGAAAATGAACGCCTTGGCCGGCGCAGCAGGCGTCCCCGCAAGGTCGTACTCGTGCAGCTTCTGGCCAATCCACTTGAAGCCGGTCAGCGTCTCGACGACCTCGGCCCCGTACGATCGCCCGATGTCCTTCATCAGATCGCTGCTGACGATCGTGCTGAGAACGACCCCGTTGGCCGGGAACCGACCTTGTTGCGTGAGTTGCCTGCAGATGTAGTCGGCCAGCAGCGCCCCGATACGGTTGCCGGTCACGAGTGCGAACTCGCCGTCCGCCGCTCGAACGGCGATGCCGACGCGATCGGCATCCGGATCCGTGGCGATGACGAGATCGGCCCCCTCCCGTTGGGCCGTCTCGATGCCCATCGTCAGGGCTGCCGCTTCTTCGGGGTTGGGTGAGGCCACCGTCGGAAACTCTCCATCCGGCTCGGCCTGCTCGGCCACCTCGATGACGCACTCAAAGCCGCGCCGCCGCAGGGCCTCGGGGATCAGCACGCCGCCCGTACCGTGCAGGGACGAGTAAACGATCTTCAACCGTTTGCCCTGTTCGCGACACACGTCTGGATTCAAGCAGGATGCCTCAACCTCGTCGAGAAACGCCTCGTCCACGTCACGACCGATCGTCCGAATCAGCCCGGCCTCACGTGCCGCGGACTCTGGCATGGCTTTGATGTGGGCGAAACCACCGACGCCTCGAACCTCGGCGATGATCGCCTCATCATGAGGCGGAACGACCTGACCGCCATCGGTCCAGTAAGCCTTGAACCCGTTGTACTCGGGGGGATTGTGGCTGGCCGTGACAACGACTCCGGCCGTACAGCCGAGATGCCGAATGGCAAATGAAAGCTCCGGCGTCGCGCGAAGCTTGTCGAACAGATAGGCGCGGATGCCGTTGCCGGCCATGACTTCGGCAACGCGCAATGCGAAGGCGTCGCTCATGCGGCGACAGTCGCAGGCGATGGCGATGCCGGCGACCTTCGCGGCGGGCCCCTGCGTGGCGATGTAGTTGGCCAATCCCTGGGCAGCGGCCCCAACCGTATAGATGTTCATACGGTTGCGCCCAGCCCCGATGATGCCACGAAGCCCCCCCGTGCCGAATTCGAGATCGCGGTAGAACCGATCCGCCAGTTCGGCTTCGCTCCCCGCCTCGATCAAGTCGCGGACTTCCCGTTTGCCCTCGTCAGCGATCGCGGGGTCTTCCAGCCAAGCGGTCGCGGCGGCGTTGGCGGTGGTGTCGAGCATCGGTGCAGCCTCCATGCGAATCTCGTCTATTCAGGCCCGATATCATATCTCGCGTCAGCTGCCGCGAAAAGGTGCCGCAAGGCGATGTCCCCTCGGGGGTATCGGCTATCTCGTTGAT
>CAYYPB010000152.1:0-6780 GCA_964473405.1 uncultured Planctomycetaceae bacterium | reverse complement strand
GTGGCCGCTGCCGCGTCGACCACCGACGAGACGCCGGTGCCACAGTCTCGCGCCGGTCTACTAGACCGCCGGCTGCCGTGGGCGCGCCTCGTCACGGGGTCTTGCCCGCTTGCCGCTCTTGCGGCTCAGGCGCTCGAGCTCCTTTTGGTACTTGGCCTTCTGCTCGGCCGTTAGCATGGCCACGATCTTGGCCTTGACCTTGGCCGTTAGTTCCGCTTCGGCGGCTCGGGCGCGGCTGCGGTTCTTGCGGTCTTCTTTGCGAGCGTCGGAGAGCGCGTTCTTGGCGTCCTTGCTGATCTTCTTGAGCTGCGTTCGCTGATCCCGGTCGAGCTTGACCCGCATCGCCGCGCGGATCGTCGTTCGCAGGTCGGTCGGGAAGCCCTTGAGCGCCTTCTCCGCCAAGGCGGCTGCCCGATAGTCGGCCAGGGCCTGCTTCTGATCCATGCGGAGGATGCCATCGAGCTGCTCGTAGAAGGCGGCACTGGCAGCCGCGCCCTCGGCACGAAGCGTTGCGATCTGTGCCTTGATCTCGGCGACCTTGACCGTGTCGCCAGCGGTCTTGGCCTCCTGCAGCGACTTGCGGAGGGATTGGATCTTCGCCTTGCGGTCGGCCTGTTGGGACTTGTTGGCTGCGGTCATCGCGTCGTACTGCGTGCGTTGTTCATCGTCGAGCTGCAATTTGTCGGCAAGTCGGGCGGTCTTGTTGGCACCGCCTGCTCCGCCGCCGCGCCGCCCTTCGCCTTGCTGACCGCGCTGCCGCTCGCCGCGATTGCCTCGTCGACCTTCGCCGCGTCGGCCGTTGCGTTCTCGCAGCTCGGCCAACTGGGTGCGCTGCTCCTCCGTCAGGATCGGGTCGAGCTGGTCCATCGCCTGCTGCAACGACTCTCGCGGCCCGCCGCCTTCCTTCATGTCGCTGCGCATCTCGTCGCGCAATTGCTCGGCCAACTCGTCATTGCCGGCCTCCCGGGCATCGCGAACCGCCTGCCATCGTTCGCGAAACGCCTGCATCCGCTCGGTGTGGCCCGCTCGGATCTCCTCGAACTGGGTCATCTGCGTTTCGTCGAGTTGCAGCGCTTCGCCGAGGTTCTCCAACATGCGTCCGCGCCGTTGACCGCGCTGACGCCGCTCCTGCCAACTCTGCCGCATCTCGGTGAGGCGACCACGCTGGTCGTCGGTCAGGATCGGATCGAGCGATTCGATGGCGTTGGTGATGATGCCGCGCATGCCTCCGCCTTCCTGGCGAGCAGCCCGCATCTCTGTTCGCAGCTTGTCGGCGAGCTCGTCGTTGCCGGCTTCGCGCGCTTCGCGGATGGCGGCGCGCTGCTCGCGAAACTGTTGCATCACCTGCTCTTGCTCGGCCTTGATCTCTTCGAGCCGCTCCATTTGCGTCTCGTCGAGTTCGAGTTGCTCCGCGACGCGATCGAGGATGCGTCCGATCGGCGGACCGCGTCGGCCCCTGCGGCCCTCTCGCCGACCTTGCCGACCGCGCTGGCCAGGCTCGGAGCCATCTTGGCCGCTGGCGCGTCCGCCTCGGTCTTCGGGTTCTTCTTCATTCGTTTGAGCCAGCCCCGCCGGCGCCACAACCACGAGAACCAAACCGATGATCCACCATCGCTTGAGCATCGTCCTACCTTTCAGAAAGGGCCCGCTGTGAGGCTCGATTTGCGGGTCAGTGCTTCGGTATTGCCAAGTCGCGCGCGAAGACAGCGCACACGCCCAGGGAAACGCTGGGGCCGGGGCGATATTGCCGGTCAATCGGGAGATTCCCACATTTCGTCTCGGTCGGGACTGGGGCGGACGCAGAGCAATCGCGGTCTCGTTTTCATGGGCGGGTGCCCATCCCCTCTGGGCGTGGAGACGGGTCTTTCCCTCAGCCCCCGGCTTTGCCGGGGGAGTTCGCAGGCGAGTCCATCGGCTCGCCGCTCCCCGGCAAAGCCGGGGGCTGGGGGGATGAACCGATGGGCGAGGGTAGCCCCCGACAGGGCAGAAAACGAGAACGCGATTGCCCTGGGGGCGGACGCTACAGATGCCACACACCCTTGGAAAGCCGACCAGCATACGATAGGGTGGCGCCCCGCCGAGGTGATCCGACATGAAACTCGTCATTTTCGAAGACGTTGGCTACGTTGACTTGCTCCCGCTCGTCTATTCGCGGGCCACGTTCAACCTTCGCTGTGGCTTCGACAACCTGCTGGACAAGATCGAAACGGCCTTTGGGCGAACGGCCGACGCCTTGATGGTGCGCTCGTCCATCGCTGGGGCCATCGCCGAGCGGCAGTCGCGCCCGGTGAACGTCGTGCCGGACGATCTCGATCAGCTCTGGATCAACGGCAGACTCCTCGTTCGTGAGCCGTTCGAATTGCCGCCGAATACCGTCGTGTTGCACGGCGATGTTCTGCTGGCCGCGCGACTCGATGCCAAGACGGCCGGCAAGCTCACGGCTGAGACGCTGCTCGACACGGACGCTCGCGATGCCGTGCTGGCAAGTTGCGCCAAGGCCGACCTGCCCGCCGAGGCGGTCCGGCTCATCGACTATCCGTGGCAGCTCGTCCACGAAAACGAAGCGGAGATCGTCCGACAGTTCCAGGCGGTGGATCGCGCGATGCTCGGGGACGTTCACGCCGGCGCGCATCTGCTCAACGAATCCGCCATCCACATCGGCGCGTCGAGCAAGATCAAGCCGACCGCCGTTCTCGACGCCGAGGACGGGCCGATCTTCATCGGCGAAGATGTCATCGTCGGCCCCAACGTCGCGATCGCCGGGCCTTGCTTCATCGGCGACAAATGTAGAATCCAGCCTGGCGCGTCGATCCGCTCCGGCTCGACGATCGGCATGTTCTGCAAGGTCGGCGGCGAGGTCGAAGGCAGCATCTTTCACGGCTATTCCAACAAGCAGCACGACGGGTTCCTCGGTCACAGCTATGTCGGCGAGTGGGTCAACCTCGGCGCCGATACTGTCACGAGCGATCTCAAGAACACCTACGGCCCCGTGAGCGTGCCGATCAACGGCCGGCTGATCGACAGCGGCGAGATGTTCGTCGGCACGGTTTTCGGCGATCACACCAAGACCGGTATCAACGTCGCCTTGCCCACGGGCTGTATCGTCGGCTATGCCTCGAATCTCTTTCTGAGCAGCTATCCGCCCAAGTTCGTGCCGAGTTTCAGTTGGTTGACCGACGACGCCACCGCCGTCAATGATCCTGCTCGCGCCCTCGCCGTGGCGCATAAGGTTGTGGCCCGACGCGAGCGGAGCTTCTCGCCCATCGAAGACGCGCTGTTCCTTTCCATCGCCGACGAGGCCCGGCGGCACGAGCACACTGTCTGATTGCCCGCGCCGTCGTCAGAGTCCCTAGCGTCAGCGCGGGGTCAGTCGCCGGCGAAGTCGCACGACCCGTCGCTGACGCTCTGGGCTCCGATCGCACTCGATGCGATCTCGCTTGGGCGCCCCGTCCCTTCCCGGAGTGGGGGACGGATTGGCCAAGGACTAGGGGGGGCGGAGTTCAGGGCAATCGCATTCTCAGCGAGTCGCGGGTGGCACGGTTCTCATCGACCTTCGGAGGAGTCTTCAATGCATGATCGCGGCGTCATCTTCGACGTGGACGGTGTACTCGTGGATAGCTACGCCCCGCACTATGAGAGTTGGCGCCTGTTGGCCGAGGAAATCGACGCGGACATTGCCGAATCGCAATTCGCCGCAACCTTTGGCCGAACGAGCCGAGACATCATCGCGAGCCTGTTCAACGTCACCGACGCCGATGCGGTGCGGAAACTCGACGCACGCAAGGAATCGCTCTATCGCGACATCATTCGACCGGCCGTGCCGGCCATGCCGGGGGCTGTGACGCTGGTAGCCTCGCTGCACGCGACGGGCTTTCGGCTTGCGGTCGGATCGTCAGGCCCGCCGGAGAATGTGGCACTGGTCTGCGAAGTGATGGGCCTGGACGCCTACCTGAGCGCGTCGATCACGGGAGCGGACGTCACCCGCGGCAAGCCGGATCCGCAAGTGTTCCTCCTGGCGGCCGAGGGATTGGGTCTGCCCGCCGCCCGATGCGTCGTAATCGAGGACGCCCCAGCCGGCATCGAGGCCGCCCGCGCGGCAGGCATGCCCTGCATCGCACTGTCGAGTACGCACGATCGCGCAGGCCTCTCGGCGGCTGACAGGGTTGTTGACGCCTTGGACGAACTCGGCCCGTCGGATATCGGCGCGCTGATTGCGTGAGTTCCCAACAGCGTCGCATCCACACCCCCAGCCCCCGGCTCCGCCGGAGGGATCGTCGTCGAAGCTGTCGGTGGACGGCCCCCCGGCAGAGCCGGAGGCTGGGGGCGGCAGATCGTATTCCGCCACTGCTGGAAGGGGCGGGCACCCATCGAACCGGCGGCACGGCCGAAAGCGAGAACGCTGCGTGCCTCGCTGTTCCAGATCGTGTATGATACAGTGGGTGTCACTATGACCGACGCACGCGACTGGTTTCGACTCGACCGCTCCGCCTTCTCCGTTGTCTCCCTCGACGATCAGGACGACGACGGTGCCTACTGGCGCGACAAGACGCCCCAGGAGCGGATGCGCGCCCTGGAATACCTCCGACGGATGGCCTATGGACACGCCGCTACCGCCAGAGTTCAAAGAGTTCCTAGCGTTGCCCAACTCGGAGAAGATTGAGTATCTTCTCGTCGGAGGCTACGCGGTCAGCTAATACGGCTACCCGCGTCCGACCGGCGACTTGGATATTTGGGTCGGCGTTCAACCGAACAGCGCGGCCACGCTGATCCGTGCCCTGGCCAAGTTTGGCTTCTCCGGCGCGGAGGTAGAGGTTGCCTCAACCGCAGGCCTTACCTGTCCTTGCTGGCCTGTTCCCAACTCCTCGCGATAAGGTGGCCCGGTCACCGACGCTCGGGGCTCTGATCGCTCCTGGCGATGTTGCGGCCGAGCTATGGCATCTGGCCGTTTAGCTCGAACGTCTCGCCCATCTCGGGAATCTCCACTTGGCCGAAGCCGTCGCCTCGCATTGTCTCGCGGAGGACTTCCATCTGGTCCGGCTCGCCGTGAACGATGAACGCGCCCTTGCAAGTCGGCGCGAGCGGCTTGTGCAGGCGCTGCAATTCGTGGCGGTCGGCGTGGGCGCTGAAGCCGTGGAGGACTTCGATCCTCGCCTTGACCTTGTGCGTCTTGCCGAAAATCTTGACGGTCGGCTGCCGTTCGACGATCCGCCGCCCGAGCGTGTGTGCCGCTTGAAAGCCTGGGATCAGGATGGTGTTCTTGGCATTGGAGATGTTGTTCTTGAGGTGATGCCGAATGCGGCCGGCCTCGCACATGCCGCTGGCCGAAATCACGATGCACGGGTTTCTTCTCTGGTTGATCCGCTTGCTCTCGGCGACGTCGCGCACATAGTTGCAGTTGTCACTGCCTAGAATGTCGCCCGTCTGACGTTGGAACTGCCGCGCTTCGGCGTCGAACAGTTCGGGATGCAAGCGAAAGACGTCCGTGGCATTCACCGCCAACGGGCTGTCCACATAGATGGGAATCTTCGGGATTCGCCCTTCCAACAGGAGCTGATGCAGGAAATAGACAATGACCTGCGTACGCCCGACGCTGAAGGCCGGGATGATCAGTTTGCCGCGTCGAGCGATTGTATCGTTGACGATCTCTTCGAGTTCACCCTTGAGATCGTCGCTCGGGGGGTGCTGCCTGCCGCCGTAAGTACTCTCCGTGATGAGATAGTCGCACTCGGGAAAGCTGTGCGGGTTGCGGAGGATCGGCATGTCGAACCGGCCCACGTCACCCGTGTACGCAAGAGAGATTTCAGGCGTGCCATCGGGCGGGGCGTAGATGAGCTCCATCAGCGAGGAGCCCAGCATGTGACCCGTATGATGGAACCGAGCGCGAAGATGCTTCGTCATCCAGAACGTCTGCTCCTGCGACACCGCGTTGAATAGGCGGATCGTCTTGGCCGCGTCCTCATCGTCATAGAGCGGGCTGATCGGCGGCTCGCCCTTCTTGGCTCGCTTCTTGTTGATGTACTTCGCGTCCTCAGACTGGATGTAGGCGGCATCGGCGAGGAGGATCGCACACAAGTCGCGCGTGGCCGGCGTCGCGAAGATGCGGCCCGTGAACCCCTGCTTGACGAGCATCGGCAGTCGGCCGCAATGATCGATATGCGCGTGCGACAGCGCGACGGCATGAATGCGCTTCGCGTCAATGGGGAAGTTCTGGTTCTTCTCGATCGACTCGGCGCGCCGACCCTGATAGAGGCCGCAGTCGAGCGCGACCTGCATCCCGTCAGCCTCGACGAGGTGCATCGAACCGGTCACCTCTTGGGCGGCGCCGTGAAAAGTCAGCTTCATCATATGCCTTCGTCCTCCTGGGTCTCCAGTCGCGGTCGCTCACACTATATCGTCACTTGCTGCCGGGGTCATATCGCCTCGCCATATCCGGCAATAGATGATAGTGGACCGGTCGCTTGTTTTCGGCGACGCCGGCCAGATCGGCGTGGGCCTGTCGCGCGAGTCTGGCCAACTCCCGAGCGATGTCGGTCAGACTCCATTGATCGGGCGGCAAATAGCACATGATGCGCATATTGAGGTTGGCGTCGTTGCCAGTGAGAACGTGCAACAGAGAGGATAGACGCCATAGGGGCTGCAACCTCTCCGGCAGGACTGCCACGGTCGGCACGACCACGCCAAAGACGAAACCGTCCTCCTCTCGAGGGTCGGAAACGAATTCGTGTGGCATGCCGAGAATCGCGTATCGCTCGGCGGAGACGATGGATTCGTAGGCCTCCA
>CAYYPB010000151.1:0-6799 GCA_964473405.1 uncultured Planctomycetaceae bacterium | reverse complement strand
GTTTCGAGAACACACAGCGTGTGGCCGTGCACGCCCCACGTGGTGCTCCACCGCGCCCCCGTGCCCGGCCGCGCCGCGCCCCGCCTCATCGTCGCCCCCGCCGATGACCACGATCGTCGCCATCGTCTCCCGCGTCCCCATCGAGACGCGCGCCCGACCGTGCGAGAGGAACGGCTTGTCGCAACGCGGTAGGATTCGCACGCGCGCATCCACATAGCGAGACTTGGTCAAGAAGCCGGGCGTCGCCAGCTCCATGCCGCGTTCGATGGGTTCGTTGTTGAGGCCCGTCAGATTCAATGCCGCGCGCTGACCGCCGGCCACATCCTGCACGACCTCGCCATGCGACTGGGCCTCGCGCACCTTGCACGTCGCGCCGGCCGGGTGAAGTTCCAGCATGTCGGCAACCTTGGCATGACCCGACAGCACGGAACCCGTCGCAACCGTACCGCGGCCTCGAATAGCGAAGACGCGGTCAATCGCCAATCGGAAGATCGAGCTGGTTCGCCTCGTCGGCAACGCCGCCGCACGCGTCTGGATGGCCTCGCGAAGCTCGTCGAGCCCCTGTTTCGCCTTGACGGAGGTGATGACCACCGGCCAATCCGCCAGAGAGGTCGCCTGGACCAACTCGGCGATCTGACCGCGCACTTCGTCGATCCGGCCTTCGTGGGCCAGATCGGCCTTGCTGATCGCGATGATGCCCGACTCGGCCCCCAGCAGATCGAGGATGTCCACATGCTCGCGCGTCTGCGGCATCACGCCGTCATCGGCAGCAACGACCAGCAGACCCAGATCAACCCCCGTCGCACCCGCCACCATGGTCTTGAGAAACCGCTCGTGCCCCGGTACATCGACGACCCCCACCTCGATGGCTCCGCCGCCGTCCGGTCGTTCCAGCCGCAGTCGGGCAAAACCGAGAACAATGGTCATGCCCCGGGCCTTCTCCTCCTCGAGTCGGTCGGGATCGGTGCCGGTCAGGGCCTCGACGAGGGCGGATTTTCCGTGGTCGATGTGGCCGGCGGTGCCGAGGATGCAGAACCGCCCCCCGTCGCCGGCCTTCTCGCTATTTTCGGGTTGGCTGGACATCATGCCGATATGATAATGGACCCTTGGCTTGCTAGGCAAAGCCTGGCAGCGAGCTCCGTTGATCGCGGCTGATCGGCGGGGCACCCACCCAGTCACTCGCGGTGGTCGGGCGGCCTTGCGCCGACGATCGACCGTTGGCGGGGAAGACGAACGCAGGGAGCAGCGGTTCGAGATTCTCTCTCGCCCGATCATGCTCTTTGCATTTTTCGACGCCGCCACCAGTAAACCGGCGACACGGGGATGCGGATCGAATGATTCAAACCAAAATCGTCGCAACACTCGGGCCCGCCACCGACTCGGTCGACATGATCTGCCGCCTCATCGACGCGGGCGTGGACGTCTTTCGACTCAACTTTTCCCACGGCACACTCGAACAACACGCCAGGACATACGACCACGTGCGCACGGCCTGCCGACAACGCAACTCGATGGCCGCCGTGATGGGTGATCTGTGCGGACCCAAGATCCGCGTCGATCCCGTCGAGGATGACGCCTTCGACATCTGCCAGGGCGACGAGATCACTATCACCGGAGGCCACGTCGTCGGCAACGCGGAACGCATCTCGACCAATCGCCCGGAACTCGTGCGCGAGGTCGAGATCGGCCATCGCATTCTCATCGAAGACGGCATGATCCGCTTCCGCGTTTCCAAGCTCCTCGACGACGGGCTCCGATGCGTTTGCGAGGTGGGCGGCACGATTCGCACGCGCAAGGGCGTCAATCTGCCCGACAGCACGCTTGAGATGTCCACGCTCACTGACAAGGACCGCGAGGATCTCGCCTGGGCCTTGGAGAACGGGCTCGACTACATCGCGCTGTCGTTCGTTCGCAACGCCACCGACTTGCGGGAGCTTCGCGAGCTCATGCCGCTGGGCGGCGCGGACTGCCGCGTCGTCGCCAAGATAGAGACGGTCCAGGCCATCGAACACATGGAGGCGATCATCGAATCGGCCGATGTCGTCCTCGTGGCACGCGGCGATCTGGGGGTCGAGATGGACCTCGAGAAAGTGCCGCTGCTGCAAAAACGCATCGTTCGCGGCTGCCAGGGGGCGGGCAAGCCCGTCATCATCGCGACGCAAATGTTGCAGTCGATGGTGACGCAGCCGACGGCCACGCGCGCCGAAGTCAGCGACGTGGCCAATGCGATCCTGGATGCGGCGGACGGCGTGATGCTCAGCGCCGAAACGTCGGTCGGCGCCTATCCCGTCGAGAGCGTGGAGATGCTGGGGCGCATTGCCAAGCATACGGAGAACTACTTGCGGACGCGCGGCGAGGTCGCCCGCGTCGACCCGGGCCGCACCTTGCGACGACTGACGACCGCCGTCGCACACGGCGCGAGCCTGCTCGCCCACGAGTTGGAGGCCAAGCTCGTCGCCGTCTGGACCGAGACGGGCAACACGGCTCGGCTCCTCAGCAAGACGCGACTCGGCGCGGCCGTCGTGGGCTTGTCCCCCTCGGATCACGTCTGCCGCCGTATGTCCATGTACTACGGCGTCGTGCCTGTTCGACTTACGCGCGACGAGGAGTCCTCGCGGATGTTCCGCCTACTGGACGCGACCCTGCTCGAGCGACGCCTCGCCGACCCCGGCAACCTGATCGTCGTGATCGCCGGCACACGTCTCGAACGCCACGGCGAGACCAACGCGCTGCTCGTCCACCTCGTCGGCGGCGACGACGACGAACAGCCTCCCCAATCGGCCGGCTGACGACTTTCGGCAATTTCTGCGCGACCTGACGTCGAACTCATCCCCCCCGCACGCCAGTGCCCCCTCATATATGGGTGGGTGCCCCGCCCCTTCCAGGGTTGGAGGATGCCCCCAACCCCCGGCTTTGCCGTGGGTCGGCGCTGCCTGCGGACCTGCGGACGATCCCCCCGGCGGAGCCGAGGGCTGAGGGGAGTTCACCCGCACTGCCAAAGGCCCACCCGGACATTGCATCGTTCAGCAGCCCCCCGCGCGGAGCCGATAAGTGAACTGGATCGCCGAGGAATCCGCGCGCACGCCGGGCCCGTGGACGATGCCAGGGGTTGCCCATGAAGGATGCCAACAAGGCCGAACGACAATTCGTGAGAAGCCATCCACAGTTTCCCCGGCCCGACGATGTGGGGCTTGCCGGCCTGGGCGATGTCGTAACCGTTTGTCACCCGGTCTGGCAGCTCGGCTGCGGCGGGCTGGAGCGACAACTGATCTATGCCGCCAACCATCTGCCGCGCGGTGCCTTCCGGCATGTGATCGTCGTCCGAGGATGGGACGAATCCTGCGATCGGGCCGCCGCATCGATTGGGGACCACGTCCACCTCGTCAAAGAGACCGGGCCCGCCGCCGACGCCCAGTGGTCGCGCCGACTCGCAGGCATCTTGCGAAAGCACGATGTGGATGTGCTGCACGTTCGCGGCCTGTCGATGCTACTGGACGCGGTTCTGGCAGCCGACAGCCTAGGTGACACGGCCGTGGCCTTCAGTTTCCACGGATTCGAGTCCGCCGACAATCGCCCCAGCGGCATTCGCCGAAAGGTCTATCGCGAAGCCGTACTGCGATGCCGCGATCGCTGGGCCGTCAGCGCTTCGGCGGCCGAGGCACTGGCTCGCATGCTGAACATCCCGCGAAACTCCATCGGCGTTGTCGAAAACGGCGTAGACACGGCGAACTATCGGCCGACGCCCGATGGTCTGGCCTCGAAAGAAAGTCTCGACTTGCCGTCCGACCGGCTCGTGTTCCTCTCGGCCGGAAGCCTCAAACCCGTCAAGGGCCATCAAGTGATGCTCGAGGCGATCCAACAACTGGGCGACGATGCGCAACGCGCAACCTTCGTTCTGGCTGGCGCGGACTATCTCGACAAGCAGCTCCATCGCTGGGCCGTGGCGCATCTGGCCGACTGCGACATCCGCTTCGTCGGTCGGCAGGCCGATCTTGTGCCTTGGTATCAGGCCGCCGACGTCTTCGTGTTGCCCTCGCTTTGGGAGGGGATGTCCAACGCACTGATCGAGGCGATGGCATGCGGTCTGCCCGTCATCGCCACGCGCATCGGCGGAAACGGCGACGCGGTCGACGAGGGCGCAACGGGCCTTCTGGTCGAGCCCGGCGACGCCGGGCCGATGTGCGAAGCCATGCGACGAATGATGGACGATGCGCCGCTGCGTCGTGCCTATGGCGCTGCCGCCAGGGACCGTGCGGAAACAGACTTCGACGCGAGCGCGATGCTGGCTGAGATCACGCGGCGATACCAACGACTGGCCGCACCGGCGGAGACGACCGAAACGCAACAGGCGAAGAAGCCCGAGCTAGTGGGGGCCGTGTAGCGGATGCCCACGCGCACTGAAGAGCCGCGGGCTTCAGCCCGCGCGGCCGTGCGGCGCTCCCTTACGGTCGCGGCTCTGATTGGAATCGCAGCCATCATCATCGACGGATGAGACAACGACGGAGTGCCCCAAGGAACCATGCCTGAATGACCGCCCTCCCAACCATGCCAATCGAATCGAGCGGTCATGTCGTCCGGCGACTTCGGATGCTCTATCGCTACCGCGAACTCATGTGGATGCTCGCGTGGCGGGACATTCGCGTGCGCTACAAGCACTCCGCCCTGGGAGCGGCCTGGGCCATCGTGCCGCCCACGGCGATGATGCTCGTCTTCACCTTCGTCTTCAGCCAGGTCGTTCAGATCGACCGACAGAAGCTCACCGGCGGCGTCGCCGCGCCCTATTGCCTCTTCGCGTTCAGCGGGCTCGTACCGTGGATGTTCTTCGCCAACGGGCTCACCGGGGCGATCGGATCGATGGTCGCCAACCGGCCGCTGGTTACGAAGATCTACTTCCCGCGAGAAGTGTTCCCTCTGTCGGCGATCATCAGCGCGTCCATCGACTTCGCCATCGCCATGGTCGTTCTGTTCGCGCTGGCTGTGGGGCTTCACCTGATGCCGAATGGTTGGCACTACGAACTGGGCTGGGCGATGCTGTATCTCCCCGTCGTCATACTCACGCAAGTGATGTTCATGGCGGGTCTGGGGCTGGTCCTGTCGATGGCCAATCTGTTCTATCGCGATGTGGGCTTCCTGTTTCGCTCCATCATCCAACTCTGGATGTTCGTCACCTGCGTCGTCTATCAACTCGAGGCGACCAGCGGCTGGAAGCGCGTCATCATCCAGATGAACCCCATGACGCCAATCATCCGAGGCTATCGAAGTTGCCTCATCCAGAACACGTCGCCATTCGATTGGGCCTTCATCAATGCCGTGGTCGTCTCGATCGTGGTGCTGCTCGTCGGATGGTGGATGTTCCGCCGCCGCGAATTCGAGTTCGCCGAGAACATCTAATCTGGCCCAGTCAAAGCTCGAACCAACGGCTGTGCGTCTTTCCGGATGCGCATTCGAGCGAGCGTCTGACAACGGTGAGGGCCCGATCAGAGCCGCGACCGCAAAGGGCCTGCTGGCCGAACGGTAACCGCTCCCTTACGGTCGCGGCGCTGACCAATCGCCGCACGATTCCTTCCAGACTGGCCGGGTGCCCCGTCCTTTCTGAAGCCTCCTCAGCAGAATCTGTGGGTGAGTTTCGGTTCGGGTAGTCGCCCAAGTGCGTGGCGGATTCGTTTGGAGGCGACGCTACCACGGGTTCCGCTGCGCTCCACCCGTGGCTACTGCCCGCGACCCCTCCGGGGCCGGGTCGCCCGTGCGCGTGGGGTTCTGTGGATACCAGTGGCTTGCACCAGGGGCTGCGGGCTGGCGCGCGGGCCGGCACTGCCGGAAGCCGTGATGAACGTCACAACGCGCGGCAGCCTATTCGGTTCTCAACCCCCAACCTCAGCCAGCTTTCGATCGATGATCTCGCCGAGTTGGGTGGCCGTTTGGAAGCCGGGGACCATGTCTTCGTTGACGAAGAAGGTGGGCGTACTCGACACGCCCAGTGCGTTGCCCGACGTGACGTCCTGTTGGATGCGGCCGGCTTTGGAGGTGCCGGCGATGCAGGCGTCGAATTGGGTTCTGTCGAGGCCGAGCGTGTCGGCATACTCGCGGAACTTGTCGTCGCTCAAGTCGCCGCTGATATCGGCGAGCAGATCGTGGTATGCCTCGAAGCTGCCTTGGTCGTCGGCGCACTCGACCGCGCCTGCGGCCGGCTCGGCGCGATCGTGGTTGGCCAGCGGATAGTGTCGGAAGACCCAGCGAACCAGGCCCGTGTCAACATACTGCGTCTTGAGGGTCGGAAACTCCGACCGCGCGAAAGCGCTGCAGAAGCCTCACTGATAGTCGAGGTATTCGACGATCGTGACGCTGGCGTCGGCGTTGCCGATGACGTGGTCGGTCGGCAGAATCGCCGGGCCACCGCTGGGGCCGTCTCCGCCTCCGCCGCCCGGTTGCGGGATGATGGAGATGCAGTTGCCGCCGCTCATGCCGCCCGTCGTAAAGAGGATGACAAACATCGCGGCGGACGCCGGATAGATGCACCACGATCTCGGGATGCGACGGGCCGTCGGTTTCGAAACGGGGCGGGTTCTCATCATCATGACCTTTCGGCTTGCCGGTTTGCGGTGAAGACTCAGTCTACCAATATGACAGCGCTACGTCGCCACCGAGGGAAGAGCCGCGCTTTCGTACCCAGTGTAGAACGTGCTGCTTGTCGCGGTCAAGCGGCTGTCTGTGGTCGATGGACGCGCCTGCGAACTCCCCCGACAGAGCCGGAGGCTCAGGGAAAGGTAACGCCCGGCAGAGGGGGAGGCGCTTTCTGAGT
>CAYYPB010000150.1:0-6842 GCA_964473405.1 uncultured Planctomycetaceae bacterium | reverse complement strand
TTATGGCTTATGGCTTATGGCTTATGGCTTATGGCTTATGGCCCACGGCCAAAGGAGTATTCAATGCCAACCATCACCCACCAAATCTCAACCTGGGCCTGCAACGCCAAGTACGAAGACCTCCCCCCCGCCGCCATCGACGCTGCCAAGCGGTTTCTCTATGACACGCTCGGCTGCGCCGTCGGCGGATCGCAAGTACACGACTGCCAGATGTTTCTGGATTACTACCGTTCGCTGGGCCAGCCTGGCGATTGCACGGTCATTGGCGCAGGCGACAAGATGAACGTGGTCTCGGCGTCGATGCTCAACGCGCTGATGGTCCGGTCGATGGACTACAACGATATCTACTGGAAGCAGGACCCGTCGCACCCGTCCGACCTTGCCTCGGCCCCGTTGGCGATTGCCGAGTGGAAGCACATGAGCGGCAAGGATCTCATCCTCGGACTCGTGATCGGCTGGGATATCACGATGCGGCTCTGTCACATCGCCGCCCCCGGCGTTCGCGAGCGCGGCTGGCATCATGCCACGCTGATGGCATTCGCCACGCCGGTTGTGGCGGGCAAGATGCTCGGCCTCACGCCGGAGCAGATGCAGCACGCCATCGGAATCGCTTCGTCGCATCGCTTCACGCTCGGCTGTGCCGTGGCGGGCAAGTTGACCATGATGAAGAACACCGTCAGCCCCATGGCCACGCGGGACGGCGTCGAGGCGGCCCTGCTTGCCCAACGCGGTTACACCGGGCCCGAAGGCGTCATCGAGGGCAAGGAAGGGATGGAACACTGTCTCGGCGAGGGCTGGGACTACGGCTGGATCACCGACAAGCTGCCGCGCGGCGGCGGCATCCCCGCCGCGGACCCGAACGAGCCTGCCGACGGCAACGGCTGGATGATCACGCAGTGCGGCATGAAGAGCTTTCCCATCGAGGCGCTCATGCACTCGCCGGTCTCGGCCACGCTGCAGATCGTCAAGGAAAACGACCTCGCACCCGAAGACATCGAGACCATCGAGATCCAGTCGATCGCCCGAGCGGCGGACATCCTCAGCGACCCGGCCAAGTACAACCCCGAGAGCAAGGAGTCGGCCGACCACAGCCTGCCCTATTGCATCGCCGCGGCGGTGACGGACCGCATGGTCACGCCCAAGCAGTTCAAGGACGACCGCCTCTGGGACGAACGGCTCCGGTCGCAAATGAAAAAGCTCAAGGTCATCGCGAACCAGGAGTTCGAGGACGCCTTCCCCGCCAAACAGTGTACGCACGTCACGATCAAGACGACCGACGGTCGCACGCTGGCGAGCGCCCGCGACATCCCCAAGGGTGACCCGCGCGACCCGATGACGATGGAAGAGATCGGCGAGAAGTTCGATGCCCTGGCCGAGCCGGTGATGAGCGACAGCCGTCGCACGGCCCTGAAGGGCTGCGTGTTTTCGCTGGAGACCCTGGACGACGTCGGCAAGCTGATGGCGCTGACGGTGGCGGACAGGTAGGTCGCCTTATGGACCATCGCCGACCTGACACGACAGCGCTATATCTCCACGGAAGAGCCGTGCGCTTCAGCCCGCGCGGTGCCGCCATTGGAGTGGACGCCACTGGGTTGCGTGCGTCCGCGTCCCGGCGCGCCGGGAAAGCCTGTGGCTCTTCCCTGGGTGGCGTTGCAGCGCTGTCAGGCCAACAATGCAGATGAACCTTGACCTCACTATTATCGCCGCGCAGGAACCGCAGCACATCCCCGAGGTCCGCGCGATGTTTCGGGAGTATGCCGACTGGCTTGGCTTCGATCTTTGCTTTCAGGGTTTCGAGAGCGAGTTGGCTGGGCTGCCCGGTGCCTACGCCCCGCCGGCCGGGCGGCTGTTTCTGGCCCGGTGTGACGATGCTTGGGCTGGCTGCATCGGCCTGCGTCCGTTCGAGAGGGAGGTCTGCGAGATGAAGCGGCTGTTCGTGCGGCCCGCATTCCGCGGTCGCGGTCTCGGGCGAGGTTTGACGACCCGGCTGATCGACGAGGCCCGCCTCGGCGGCTACGCCCTGATGCGGCTGGATACGATCCACACGATGACCGCCGCCAACACCCTGTACGAAAGGCTCGGTTTCCGCGATATTGCCCCCTACCGGCCCAACCCGATCGAGGGGGCCCGGTACATGGAGTTGGACCTGTCGGCCGAGGGGCCGACCGGTCGGAGCCTGCAGCCGTAGCCATTGCATGGAGCGCTAGTCACATGATCACCTACGAATCCGTCGAATCTAACCTCCGCATGGCCGACACGATCCTGCACTCGCTCGTCGGCGACATGTCGGACACCGACCTGCTCGTCCGCCCCCTCGAAGGGTCCAACCACATCGCCTGGCAGCTCGGGCATCTGATCGGATCGGAATACGCCCTCATTTCCGCGGTGGCCGATCAGGTCGAGATGGCCATTCCGGCCAACTGGTCGGACAAGTACACGAGCGAAACAGCGAAGTCCGACGACCCGACGCAATTCGAGCCGTTGGCCCGCTACCTGGAACTTCATGCAGCCCAGCGGCAGGCGACGCTGAACATCCTCAAGGATCTCCCGCCCGAACAATTGACGGAGCCGGGGCCGGAGTTCTTGCAGACGGTCGTCAACTCCGTGGGCGAGTTGTTCTTGTTCCTGGCGCACCACGAGATCATGCACGCGGGACAGTTCACGTGCATTCGCCGGAAGCTCGGTAAGCCGGTTCTGTTCTAGCGGATGCCACGGAGTCGTGTGGTCCTCTGCCATGGGCCGCGGCGTGAGCGCTCCCCGTTGGGTCGCGGCTAAACGAATCCGCGGGTACCCCATGCCCTCTGGGGGTGCGGGACGCGATGATCAGGCCGTCCCGCACATGCATCATCGGCTCCCCCATGTCCAAAGGACATGGGCCACCCAGACCGGCAGAGCCGGGGGATGAGGGACGCCGACCGCCACGACCGCAAGCATGGGTGGCCCACCTCCTCTGGAGGTGGGGGACGCGATGATCAGGCCGTCCCGCACAACATCATCGGCTCCCCCATGTCCAAAGGACATGGGCCACCCAGAAGCTGCGGTGTGTCACGGACACCCAGGATAAGAAGAGAACATGACGACACAACACACTGACCCATCCGCCGAAGCCGGCCGCCACGGCCCATCCGTCCGTTCCGATTGCTGGGTCCGCATCACGCCCGCCCAGTCGGGCGGCATCGACCTCGCGCTGAACAGCAAGGTCGAGCCCATGTACGGTCACTCGATCCGTTCGCTGCTCACCGAGATGGCCGCGACGTTCGGCATCGCCCACGGGCACATCGAGGTCGATGACGCCGGCGCGCTGCCGTTTGTCATCATGGCCCGATTCGAGGCCGCCGTCAGGGGACTCACCACCGCCGCCGCCACCGAGCATCTGCCCGAGTTCGCGGCCCACGCTCAGTACAGCACGCGACGAGATCGATTCCGCCGGTCGCGAATGTATGTGCCCGGCAACGAGCCGAAGTTCATGCTCAACATCGGCCTACACGCGCCGGATTGCGTGATTCTCGATCTCGAAGACAGCGTCGCCCCCTCCGCCAAACACGAAGCGCGACTCCTCGTCCGCAACGCGCTGCGCAGCATCGACTTCAACGGTGCCGAACGGATGGTCCGCATCAACCAGGGCGATCGAGGCCTGAAAGACCTGGACTTCATCGCCGCGCACAACGTGCATGTCGTGCTGATCCCCAAGGTGGAGTCGCCCGACCAAGTTCGCGCCGTCGACGAACGCATCGCAAGCGTCGTGGGCGACGAGAAACACGGCATACTGCTGATGCCCATCGTCGAAAGCGCCCTCGGGGCGATCCGCGCCTACGAGATCGCCACGGCCTCGCCGAACATCTGCGCCCTGACGATCGGCCTCGAAGACTACACGGCCGACATCTGCACCGAACGCACGAACGAAGGCCGCGAGAGCTTCTGGGCCCGTTCGCAAGTGGTCAACGCCGCCCGAGCCGCAGGCGTTCAGCCGATCGACACGGTCTTCTCCGATGTGAGTGACATGGAGGCCCTGCGACAGAGCGTGCTGGAGGCCAAGGCCCTCGGCTTCGACGGCAAGGGCTGCATCCATCCGCGACAGATCGCCGTGATCCATGAGGCATTCGCGCCATCGGAGAAAGAGTTGGAAAAGGCCCAGCGGATCGTCGCCGCGTTCGAGGAGGCCCAGGCCAAGGGCCTCGGAGCCGTTTCGCTCGGCCGCAAGATGATCGACGCGCCCGTCGTCAAACGTGCGCAACGCGTCGTGAAGCTGGCCGAGGCGATGGCTGAGTAACGAACCCAAGCAAGACCCTCAGAGCCGAACTGCAGACTCCGCACATGGCGAGTCGATTCGACGGCGCAGCCCGCCCACGCTCCCATCAGCGGAACAAGGCTGACAAGCAGCGTGGCCGAGATGCTCCTCGGCACACGCGGTCTCCCCGCAGCCACCGACACCTCGTGAGGCACACACCGTTTGGCAATCGATCGAATCATCAGGAGAGCATTGTGCGCCAAGACGGCCGGTCCGAAAAGCGGCGTAGCCGCAGTCCACCACGCCGCTGGCCATCGGCAAGGGCCTCTATCGGACACGCCGGATCGCGCTTCGGTCTTCTATGTTCATCTTGCTTTCGATCACTCCGATGATCGTGCGGGCTCGCCGCATCCAAACAGGTTGTCAAGGCGGGAGTCCCTCACCGAGGCACCGAACTGCATGGATGTTCGCTACATCAACCCATTCGTCGAGTCGGTCAAGAACTTCTTCTCGACGATGCTGGACGCGGAACTGCTCGTCAGCAAGCCCTTCCTGACGTTGCAGGCCGACGAGCAGCGCGCGGACGTCTCGGCCATCATCGACATAACGGGGGATGCCGAGGGCTGGGTGGCCCTGCGGTTTCCCATGCAATCGGCGGTCTCAACGGCCTGGAAGTTTGCCGGGGAATACTTCTCCGCCGACGAAGAGCATCTCATCGATGCGGTCGGCGAGATGGCCAACATCGTCGCCGGCCGGGCCAAGTCGAAGCTCAGCGACCTGAACTGCGTGATTTCGCCGCCTCATGTGACGATAGGCGTGCGGCCCGCCCCGAACCACCCCACCGGAATGCCCAGGCTCGTATTGCCGTGCAACTCCCAGTTGGGTCGTTTCTCCGTCGAGGCGCAACTGATCGTGCAGCCCGGCGTCCAGACGAAACCCGTCGAGGCCGCTGGCGACGAAACGTCCGAGACGGACATCGCGGCGGAGCTGTTTCCGGTTCAGACAACCAGCGACTGATTGTGCTTCAGGACGATCGCCGAGTCCCTCGCCACGGCGAGACGAGTCACGACCGCCACCGACCAGAGGGTCAGACCAGATGCCGCCTGCCGAAGATCACGACACCCAAAAAGACCTCTCCATCCAATCGCTCGGCCAGTGCAAGGTCACGTCGCCCTACAAGGTCAGCCGGTATGTGTCCGACAACGAGCGCGTTCTGCACAACACGCGCCGCAACTTCGGTTCGGACGTCAGGACTCCCACCCCGCAGGAAGATCGGGCCCATTCCTTCGCCCTGGCCGGACCGCGAGAGAAGATCTACTTCGACCCATCCAAGACCCGTTGCGGCATCGTCACGTGCGGCGGCCTGTCGCCCGGTATCAATGACGTCATCCGGGCCATCGTCCTTCAGGCATCCCACTGCTACGGGGTCCGAACGATCTATGGTTTCAAGTATGGCTACGAAGGACTCGTCGCCGAATGCGGCCACGAAGCCCTGATGCTGGAGCCCGAGGCTGTATCGCATATCCACCAGCAAGGCGGATCGATCCTGTCCTCATCGCGCGGCGGCCAGGATCCGTGCGCCATGACCGACGCGCTCGAACGGCTGAACATCCAGATTCTCTTTTGCGTTGGCGGTGACGGAACGATGCGCGGTGCCGCGGACATCTGCAAGGAAATCGCCCGACGCGGCCTCAAGATCGCCGTCGTCGGCGTCCCCAAGACCATCGACAATGACATCCTCTACACCGATAAGACGTTCGGGTTCGAGACGGCCTACTCCATCGCCGCCCAAGCCATACGCGGCGCGCACGTCGAGGCAACCGGCGCGCCCAACGGGATCGGCTTGTTGAAACTGATGGGACGTCACTCCGGTTTTATCGCGGCCCACGCCGCCCTGGCCAGTCGCGACGCCAACTTCGTCCTCGTGCCGGAGGTCCCCTTCGAACTCGGCGGAGCCAACGGCTTCCTACCGCATCTACTCAGGCGCCTGCGCAGGCGAGGCCACGCCGTCGTCGTCGTCGCCGAAGGCACAGGTCAGCACCTCTTCGAACAAGAATCCGCCCAGAACGAGACCGACGCATCCGGAAACGCGAAGCTCAAGGACATCGGAACGCTGTTGAGAGATCGGATCAGTCAATACCTGAAGATGGTCGACGTGCCGTTCAACCTCAAGTACATCGACCCGAGCTACCTCATCCGCGCTTCCGCCGCGACGCCCAGCGACTCTTTGCTGGCCGGCATCTACGGTCAGATGGCCGTCCACGCGGGCATGGCCGGCAAGACAGCCATGCTCGTCGGAAACTGGCACGGCCATTTCACGCACGTCCCCATAGAGGTCGCCGTGTCCGGCCGCAAGACAATCGACCCGCGCAGCCATTTCTGGCAAAGCGTCATCGAATGCACGGGACAACCCCAGTCGATGACCCACGGCGGCGCCGAAACACATGCCACACGAGAGGCACTCGACCTCGATGCAGACCTCAAGCCCGCCCAAGTCGCATGCCTCATGCCGTAGCCTCAGGCGGCGTGCACCGACACGGGCCACGAACGCCTCACATCGGCGCAAGGCGCTGCGCCAGGTAACGCGCCTCGACGAGATCGAGCTGGCGCTGAT
>CAYYPB010000149.1:0-6850 GCA_964473405.1 uncultured Planctomycetaceae bacterium | reverse complement strand
AGGAGTCGCGCGACGCGCCAATGTGCAGAGATGTGGCGGGACTCGCCGGGTCGGGGCGGGATGCAGCGACACGATGGAGCGGAGCCGGGCCCGGCCTCGCCTGAAGCGAGCCGATGCCGGTCTCTCCGCCCCCGTCTTGCCGCCCGACGCCTCACGTCACCAGGGGCCGCCACGCGAAAAGACCCCGGAGAGCGATTCTCGCACGGCGTCAGCGCAGACGAACACAGGCTCTCCGATGGCCGAGCTAACGAACAGTCCACCAGCCAGCGACCTCGCCGCCCAGGCCGCTGCGCGTCTCAGCGAAACGCGACCGCCACCGGGCACGACGAAACACGGCCGCCGGAATTGGTCCTAGTCCTCGGAGGATCTGACCTCAAGGATGGTCTTGCGGACTTCCTGCGCCGCGTTCTTGATATCCTGCATCGTCTTGCGAACGCGGGTACCCGCCGCCTTGTTGCCGCCTTCGGCCTTGGCAACATCTTCGACACAGGACTCCACGAGTTCCTTCAATCGGTCGTATTCCTGCATATTCCGTACTCCTGGTGCGCTCTAGCGCGTCTGCGTGGTCCTCAGCGAGGCCGGGTCTCTCGCCCAGCCCCGTCACATCACCGGCGGGGAGTCTAGCAGAGCCCCCCGCCCTTCGCAAACCCGGATTCTCGCAAAACCGTCGATTCCGGTCGAAAAAAGCGGTCGGCGTGGATTGCCCAGAAGTCTCTCGATTCGGCCCTTGCCAAGCTCGGCAGCCGACGGTAGCATTTGAGGCTCGATTACGTTTGTAGAGAGCAACTGGAACGAGAGGCAACTGCCGTGCATTACCCACACCGAATCAGTATTCGCAAGCGACTTCGCAAGCAAGGGTTCAGAGCGCGAATGCGCACGGTCGGCGGCCGCAACATGATTGCCCGCAAACGCCGCCGGGGCCGACGAATCAACGTCAAGTAGCCCTGCCGTCCCCCTGATTGAACTTTCTCGACGCTTCAGGTCTGGAGCTTCGGGAAGTCCACGGGCGAAGCGATGGGCCACGGCTCGAACAACTCCATCATGTCCGGCACGCCGATCGGCCGCGGCACGACGAACAGTTCCCCGAAATCATATCCGCAAGACGCGCCCTCGTAGGTAGCCAGCGACCGCAGATGCGTGTGCAGACGCTCGAGCCGCTCCAGCGGGAACTGTGTCGCGTAGCACGCCACGGCTGCCAGTTTCTTCTCGATCGTCTCGCTGATGTCCACGACGATCTGCGAGGGAAACTCCGACGATCCCAGCGATCTGGGGACGGGCCGGTACAGCAGGTGATCCACGCGATGAGGCTTCGTGCCGGCGAACCGGTCGCCCCACTTCGTCAACTGTGCGTGGAACCGCGCGGCCTCGGTAATCAACTGGGCCTGATAGTGGTCGGGCGAAGCGGCCACCGTCCGCCCCGCCATCCCCACAAGGATACGCGGCCGATAGCGACGGATGACCGTGGCCAGCGCATATCTCGCCTCGGGGCCGTCCATGAGTACGCGGTTGGGCAGGTCGATCATCTCGCAAACATGAGCCCCCAGGACCTTGGCCGCCGCGCGCATTTCGACAAGCCGCGTCGCCGGATCGCCCAGCGGCGTCGGCTCGCCATTCGTCATATGCACCATGCCGACACGATGGCCTTGCGAGACCATCTTCGCGATCGTGCCGCCGCAGCCGATTTCGATGTCGTCCGGATGCGGTGCCGTGAAGAGAATGTCCAGCGGTTCTGGTTCTGTTTTCGTCAAGCGTCCGACTCCTCTGTTCAAGAACGGTCATCACGCCAGCAGCAACGATGGCCTGGCAATGAGAAAGGATGATAGGAGCCGACTTCCGCCGCAACAACCGGCATCGGGAGGCCGGTTGCCGTGTTCCCGGTTCTGCAATAGCATTCCCGGCATGTCACAAAGGGCGCAGAAACCCGTCGAGGGCGTTCGATCTCAACCGCCCTGTCGCACCATCACGTTGCGCGGGGTCTCACCGGCCATGATCGCGCTGGTGATCGTTCCTCTCTGGCAGGGTTGCGCTTCACTACCGCCACACTTCTCGGCAAACATGCAATCTGTAAACCCCGAAGATCGGATCATGGCGATCCGCGACGCAGCGGAGCGAAAGGACCGTTCGGCCGTGCCGCACATCGTCGACCGCCTCGAGGACGAGGACGATGGGGTCCGGTTCTTCGCGATCCTTGCCCTGGACCGGATCACAGGGGAGCGATTCGGGTACGACTACGCCAAGTCGGCCGCCGTGCGTGCCGCGGCCGTCGGACGCTGGCGAGCGTATGTTCGGGGGGCGCAGGATGTCCCAGACGCCGGCGACCAACAGGCCGATGCCGGTGCGGCCCCAGCAGGAGAGAAGGCTCAATGATGTCCACCGGTGCCGTGGAACTGAACATCAAGAGCAACTCGCGCAGCCTGCCCGTCGTGAGGGGGGCCGTCGAGCAGATGGCCGCGATGGAAGGATTCACCGACGATGAAGCCCACGGTCTGATCCTTGCGATCGACGAGGCCCTCGCGAATGTCATCCAGCACGGCTACCATGGCCGAGAGGACCAGCCGATTGCCATCACCCTGATGCCCGTCACTTCTGAGGAGGGCCTGTTGGGGATTGCGGTTGAGGTCCGCGACGAAGGTCGCCAGGTCGCTCCCGAGACGATCTGCGGGCGACCTCTCGATGAGGTGCGGCCGGGTGGCTTGGGCGTTCACATCATTCAGTCCGTCATGGACGAGTACGAATACAGTTGTCCGCCTGAGGGTGGAATGCGTTTGAGGATGGTCAAGTATGTGACCGCCGAGAGCGACTCGGACGGCGAGGCGAGCAAGTAGAACGGGCCAATCTCGCCCTTCGGCGATGGAACCCAGTAGAGGCGTCATGTCAGAGAAACCGAGCAATCTCGTCAAGGACATCCGCAAGAACGCGGAAACCACGGTCGTCACGCTTTGTGGGGATGTCGATCTGCACCACTCCCCCGCCCTGCACGCGGCCCTGGTGGAAGTCTCCGCCGAAAGGCCGAAGCGCCTCGTGTTGAATCTGACCGAGGTTCCCTACATGGACTCATCGGGCGTCGGGACGCTGGTTGAAGTCTTCCGCCGCGTCAGCGGGTACAAGGGCAAGATGGTCCTGTGCGGCCTGACAAGCCGCGTTCTCAGCGTTTTCGAAATCACGAAGCTCGATCGGTTTTTCACGATTTGTGAGACGGAGGAGCAGGCAACGGATGCCTAGTGAGGCGACGCCACTCAGAGCCGCGACCGTCAGGGAGCGATCCGCACGCGATCGCAAGCTTCTCCCGGCCCATGATGACGCCTCCTCAGTAGTCGAGGCCCCGAGCATGCGCACACGGTTCCCATGAGCAATGCACCCGACCAACGCAAGCCCGCCGAACGCAACGCGCTGATCCGCGCCGTTGAGGGTATCGGTACGACGACGCAGGGTGCCGTCGGTCGCGTCACCAGCGTGGTTCGCTTCGTGGGCGGGGCGACCTACCTCGTCCGCGACACGATCGGCTGGATCCTTCGCGGGTTCGTCGATCGCGAGGCGCGCATCGGCCGAGACCACGTCTTCGCGCAGATGGTTCGCGTCGGCATTCGCAGCATCCCCATCATCGCGTTGGTCCAGGTCTTCATCGGAATCATCCTGGCCCTGCAAATGGCGCCCACCCTGGCGAACTATGGGCAGGTCCAGCGCGTCGCCGACATCGTCGGCATCGCCATGTTTCGCGAGTTAGGGCCGCTCTTGTCCGGCATTGTGCTGTCAGGCTTCGCCGGGGCCAGCATCGCTGCTGAGTTGGGCACCATGGTTGAAGGCGAGGAGATCAAGGCCCTGCGCGCCACGGCGCTCAACCCGATTCGTTTTCTCGTCGTCCCGCGGTTCTTGGCGACGGTCGTCATGTTGACGATGCTCACCGTGATCGCCGATGTCGTCGGCGTCTTCGGCGGGTTCCTCACCTCGGTGGCGATTCTCCACATCTCCCCCGAACAGTACATCAGCTACACGCAGCTCGCCGTGACGCAGAAGGACTTCCTCACGGGCCTCGTCAAGGCGGCCGTCTTCGGCGTGATGATCTCGATGATCGCCTGCCACGAGGGACTAAACGTCAAGGGCGGAGCCCAGGGCGTCGGCCTGGCCACGACGAATACGGTAGTCAAATCAATCGTCGCCCTCATCACGGCCGACGTGCTGTTCACAGCCGTCTTCTACGCCTTCGAGCTGTGACGAGCTAACGGCCCCTGGCGAAGCACGACGAAGTGGCATAAGTGAATGTCAAACAAGCACCCGTGCCGTTCCTGGGCCCGTGTCACCTCTCTTGCCTTTCTCTTCGTGCCAGCTTCCCTCGCTATTGCGTGGGGGCGAGTGCGAATGGCGGGCGATCGAAAGGAGCCCAGGTCGTTCTGGCCAAGCGGGGCACAGCGTTTCAGACTAATCGCACGAATCTCGCCAACACCCATTGCACCACCGTCCCCACGTCGTATAGCCCCTGTCAGTGTCGATTGCTCTAGTCGCCACGCACTCACGCTCGGGGCTCCTGAAGATCATCGCACGGGCCCCATTCTAGTGGCCTGCTCCCCAACACCTGATCCATGTGCCATGAGAATCTCTACTGCCCTGGTCGGCGGGAAGATTCGCGAGGCTGATGGTTTGCTGTCGGCCTGGATCAAGACGCGGGTTTCGGGTGATTCGGATCGGGCGGCACGCGCATTAAAAAACGCAAGGCCGAAGTGGCGTTCCGGTAAACACCAACACGGCCTCGCATTGCAAGAGTAGGCGTCGGGCGGACTAGCCGTCCAACAAGCACCGGCTGATGAACGACTGAAGCTCTTCAGGCGAACTGCCGGTGTCGCGGTGATAGTCGACATAGCCTTGAATGTCCGCCCCGTTCACTACCCCGTCACCGTTGTAATCCCGGCAATCCTCCGAGCTTTCGCTCGTGGTTGTCGGTGTTACCTCGGCCAGCGCTTCCGGACGCTGGGGGAGCAAATTGGTTTGGACGGTCTCGACGATGCCGTCGCTCACACGCGAAGAGAACAAGTCCGGACCGACGAAGAGGACGGCCACCGCGGCTGCCGCGGCAAGCGGACCGCCAACCCAGGCCCAGGCAAATCGAGAATGCTTGTGGCTCTGAGCCACAGGCTGCTCGGCCTGCCAAGGGAACCCGGCCGCTCGACTGTTGAAGGCACCATCCTGGTGGGCCTCGCCCAGCGTCGCGAGTAGGCGTTCCATGTTGTCCATTCGGGGGGCCATACCGGTTCTCCACCCTCTATTGCATCTCGCCCGGCTCTTGCGCAGAAAAAATCTCAGAAAACTCCACTTCTTTCTCATGCAAACAGCGGTGCAAGCGACCCAGTAGGTCCGGTAATCGTTTGTCTCGCAATGTGGACTCGGCAACGCCGGTTTCTTCCGCCACTGCACGCAGCGTCCGGCCCTCGAAGTATCGCAGGCGGATGATCCGCGCGTCGTCGGCCCCCAGCCGCGTCAGGCAATCGTTGAGAGCGGCGAGAACCTCGGCCTCGTGGGCGATCTGCTCGGGCCCCTGCCGGTCCTCATCCTCCGGTCGCTCCGCCCCGCCGTCACCGAGCGTCAGCGGCGACTTGCGGCACGACTCCCGATAAACGTTGCGGATAATGCCCGTCAGCCAGACAAGGAAGGGCCGATCGGGATCGAACGCGGTGCGTTGATCGAAGGCTCGGCACCAGGACTCGTTGAGGATGTCGTCTACCCAGTCGGCCCGATGGGACACGCGCCAGGCCACGAGCCGGGCTCGCTCCGCGTAGAGGGCGTAGGCACGCTCGAAGGCTTCCTCGTCCCCCAAACTGACCGCTTGGAGCATCGATTTTTCTGAACGGTCGGCCATAAGCCCCTGATATCAAGCCCCGGCGACACGCTCGGCCGCTCGCCGATTGTGCCCTCATCCCACGGTTTGCATTTCCCCGCCGAACGCCGATTGGCTCGGCGATCACGAGCGCTATGATCCGAGATCAATCGGCATCTGGCGCAATGGTAACAGAACACTGAGCAGCCGACAGCGTCCTGATGCTTGTCGGCAACATCGGCCTTGGCCGCAGGAAAAAAGTCGCTACAGTGCCGGGTTTCACACGCCGAGAGGATATCCAGGAAGTCCCAGCCCCATCGGGGCTCTCTGGAGGCGATTCGAGAGAGCCCCCGATCCAGTCGAATGAGGCCCCACATGAAAGTCGCAGTCCCCAAGTCAACCCGCCAAGGCGAAGCTCGCGTCGCCATCGTGCCGGAAACGTGCGGCCGACTGCACAAGAAGTCCGGTCTCCAGTTCATCGTTCAGGCCGGTGCCGGTGACGCCGCCGGTTTCAGCGATGCGGAGTACGAAGTCGCCGAAGCCCGCATCGTTCCTGAAGCGTCGTCGCTCTTCGCCGAAGCCGATGCGATCGTTACTGTGCAACCGCCGGTGGAGGATATCGGCCAACTTCGCGATGGCGTGATGCTGTTCTGCACGCTGAACGCCCTGACGGACGCGGCCACGGTCCGCCGGCTGGCCGAGGCTCGCGTCACCACCTTCGCCATGGAGCTGATGCCGCGAATCAGCCGAGCGCAGAAGATGGACGTACTCAGTTCCATGAGTACCGTCGCTGGCTACAAGGGCGTCCTGCTGGCGGCATCGGCCTTGAACAAGATGTTTCCGATGATGATGACCGCGGCCGGCACGATCACGCCCGCCCGTGTACTCGTCATGGGAGCGGGCGTCGCGGGGCTTCAGGCCATCGCCACGGCGAAGCGGCTGGGTGCCGTGGTCGAGGCATTCGACGTTCGGCCCGGCGTCAAGGAGCAGGGGGAGAGCCTCGGGGCGCAGTCTGGCGAAGTGGATGCGCCGCGAGAGACGAGT
>CAYYPB010000148.1:0-6908 GCA_964473405.1 uncultured Planctomycetaceae bacterium | reverse complement strand
AGGCTTCTTGGCCGCAGGCTTCTTGGCCGCAGGCTTCTTGGCCGCAGGCTTCTTGCTCGCAGGCTTCTTGCTCGCGACCTTCTTGCTCGCAGGTTTCTTCACCGCCTTCTTCTTGACGGAGGCCTTCGCCACAGCGCGCGGAGCGGCCTTCTTCTGCGAAGTCTTGCCGGACTTGGTCTTGCGATCACTGGCCATCGCGGTTCTGTCGCCTTTCCAATTGCACCCGCCCATCAGCCGAGCCGCCTTCCACGGGGTCGGGAGATACTAGCGGCCCCGCCGAAAACCGCAACAGGGTCGGGCTCCGGTGGCCACAAGTCAAGTCGCTCGCGGCCGGTTGCCCCACCGAGGAACCCTCATGAAGCCCCAATACCGCCCTTTCCGTCCCGCCTCGCAGACCCGGGGGGCCTGCGGAATGCAGATCGAGCAGGCTCCGCGTCGGTCGCTGGCGGCAAACACACGTGTCATTTCGTCTCGCAGACTTTCTTCTTGGCCACTTTCTTCTTCGCGACTGTCTTCTTGGTCGTCTTCTTCGCGGCGGGATCGCCCAGGATGGAGTCCTTGCATGCCTTGGCAATGCGGAACTTGACGACCTTCTTCGCCTTGATCTTGATCGCTTCACCCGTGGCCGGGTTGCGACCCATACGAGCCTTGCGATGCTTCAACACCAACTTGCCGAAGCCCGGGAGCGTGAAGCCGTTCTTGGCCTCCTTGTATGCCGTAGCGGAAAGTGAGTCGAGAAACGTGACCACCTGGGCTCGCGTCATCTCGTTCACCGCGGCGAGGTGGCGAATCAACGCCGTCTTGCTCATTGCCTTCACTGCCATCGCTTCTCCTTAGCTTCTGCTCGTCTCCAACGCGCATACGCATCTCCACCGGCAGGCGCACAAGCCAACCTGATGGACGGCGAATAACATAGCCACGCCCGCACTCGGGATCAACGGGCATCGAGGAGAGAAGTGCAAAAAAATGCTGCCATTAGGCGGTTTTCTGATGCTCGGCGTAACCTCGCCGCAACCGGTGGCTTGACGTACCCTCGGCCGTCGCAATAGGGTCCGCTCCGTCGCCAACCGATTCGAGAAGTTCCCCGCGACGCCCCCGACACTGTGAGGCCCTCGATCCATGAACAGCCCCCGATCATCCAATGCACCGGGGCCGCGTCCGGCCTCCACGGTCCGCCGGCTCGACGTTCCGGGTCACCAAGCGAAACGCGGCAAGGTCCGCGACCTCTTCGACCTGGGCGACGAGTTGCTGCTCGTGGCCACCGATCGGCTCAGCGCCTTCGATTGCGTCCTGCCGGACCCGATCCCCCACAAGGGGGCCGTCCTCACCGCTCTTTCCGGCTTCTGGTTCGACCGTCTGGCGGAACATCATCCCCATCACCTCATCGAGATCATCCGCAAGGGCGTTCCCGAGGGGTTCGAGGGCGTCGCCGAGCAGATTCGCGGCCGGGCCATGCGTTGCCGCAAGGCGGAGGTCGTCCCGATCGAGTGTGTCGCCCGAGGCTATCTGACCGGCAGCGGCTGGGCCGAGTACCAGGCATCGGGCACGGTCTGCGGCATCCAACTGCCAGCCGGGCTCCGTCAGTGCAGCCGGCTCCCATCGCCGATCTTCACGCCCTCCACCAAGGCCGAGGTCGGGCACGACGAGAATATCTCCTTCGACCAGGCCTGCGACGCCGTCGGGCGCGATGTGATGACGCATCTGCGGGACATGACGCTCGCGATCTACGACCATGCGGCGGAGTATCTCCAATCCCGCGGGATCATCATCTCCGACACGAAGTTCGAATTCGGCAGGACGCCCGACGGCCTCATCCTGATCGATGAGGTGCTGACGCCTGATTCGAGTCGGTTCTGGCCGGCCGACCAGTACGCCGAGGGCCGAGACCAGGAGAGCTTCGACAAGCAGTTTGTCCGGAACCATCTCCAAGGGCTTTGCGACAAGGGTGAATGGGACAAGACCGAGCCGGCTCCGAGACTGCCGGCTGAGATCATCCAGGCGACGGCGGCGCGATACGTCGAGGCGTTCGAGCGGATTACCGGCCAGCCGTTCGAGGGCTGAGATCGCGCCAATCGCATCTTGTGTGGGCCCTGTCCCTTGCCGGGTGGTCCATGTCCTTTGGACATGGGGGAGTCGATGATGCATCATCGGCGCGAACCGATCATCGTGTCCCCCACCTCCAGAGGAGGTGGGCCACCCACCGATTGGCACGAGGGACGCAACGATGCATCATCGATCTGATTCAATCATCGAGCGGAGGACTCGCCCATCCATTTCGACGCCCGTGACAATGCGACGGAGGCCCAGACACCTCCCACGACGTTGCGGCGGATGCTCGGCTCCGCGACGGTCCTGTGCGTCGGCGTTGGCGCTGCCATCGGATCGGGCATCTTCGTCACGCCAGGCAAGGCTGCCCTCCATTTGACATCCGCCTGGTGGCTGCTAGGGGTTTGGGTCGTTGCGGGGTTCATCACGCTGCTGCAATCGCTCGTGACGGCCGAGCTCGCCACGCGGTTTCCCAAGGCCGGGGCGGAATACCAATACCTCAAGGCGGCTTACGGCGACTTTGCCGCGTTCTTCTTCGGCTGGTCGTTCACCGTGTTCGTCGTCGGTGGCGGAGCAGGGACGATCGCCGCGGCACTGGGAGAGTTCGCCGCGGCATTGTTCGGGCTGGAGTCCCCCTGGGCCGCGCCGCTATTGGGGGGCCTCGCCATTGTCGGCGTTCTTGCCGTCAATCTGATGGGATTGAAAACCGGCGCGTTGGCGCAGAACGCACTTACGATCCTGAAGGTCGTCGCATTGCTCGCCATCGCCATCGGCGTATTCAGCGTGAGCGGCCGCGCGACCCCGGTTGCGACGACCGCCGCAGCTTCCGGGCCTGCTCCCTCGTTGGACGCACTCTTGTTCGCGCTTCTGCTGGTCTTCTGGGCTTACTCCGGGGCGACCGACTCGGCCAAGCTCGCGGAAGAAGTCAAAGACGTGCATCGGGCACTGCCCCGCGCCCTGCTGGGCACGGTGCTGCTGCTGACGGTCGTCTACGTCGCCTACAACTATGCCCTACTCTGCGCCCTGCCGCCCGCTGCGATGGCCGGCGCAACCAGCGTTCCTGCCCTGGTCTTCGCATGTGGCGAGGGATCGGTGGTCAGCAAGCTCATCCTGGCCGCGGGCGTTCTGATCTGCCTCGGGGCGATCAGTTCCGTCTTCCTCGCGAACGTCCGCGTCCCCTTCGCGCTCGCGCGCGACGGGCTCACATTTCGATGGTTGGGAAAGATGTCACGGCGACAGGCACCCGTCGGAGCCCTGATCGTCTCGGCCGCAATCGCCTGCACTTTCGTACTCAGCCGTTCGTTCGAGCAGATCCTCTACATCTACTTCCTGGCGAGCGCGGTCCTGTTCGGGATGACCTACGTGAGCCTGATCGTCTTCCGCCTGCGCGATCGCCGGGCAGGCCGAGGCTTCCCGACGCACGCCTACAAGGCCCCCGCAGGCGAGATCATCGTCGCATTTCTCGTCCTCTTCGAAATCGCAGTCGCACACCGCCTCATCGCCCGTGACGTGAGCACATGGCAAGACGCCACAACGCCCAGCTCCTACGACAGCCTGCTAACGCTCGCATTGCTGGCCGCCGTGGCGGTGTTCTACCTGATCTGGTCTCGTGTTCGCAGGGCGAGGCGGTAGGCGTCGCGCGAGGAATCGCGTGATCCGTCGATTCGCCAAACGGCAAGCCGATGGGCGGCTTGCGTGCTGCAATCGAACGCGTCGCTCTTGTACTGCCTCCGAGCCTCCGCCTGCAACGTGACGCCCTCTCGCCGTGCTGTTACACTGGCGACACGCGCGAGACGTCTCGGGGGTGTGCGAGGACAGCCGACGTGGCGAACGCGATACATCTGGGTTGGCCCAACCGCATCACCATCGTGCGGATGCTATTGATCGGCCCGTTTGTAATCTGCCTGCTCAACCAGAACGAGCCGGGCAGAGAGTGGCTCCGTTGGCTGGCTATCGGCGTCTTCGGCCTGATGGCGATCAGCGACTTTCTCGACGGCTACCTCGCCCGGCGACTCGACGACCTGACGGACCTGGGCAAGTTCCTCGATCCGCTGGCGGACAAGCTGCTGATCACGACTGCCGTGGTCATTCTCTGCACGACCGGCGTCCGGCTGCCGAATGCCACCGGCGAGGTGATGTATCTGCCGAACTGGGTGGCCGTCGCCGCCATCGGCAAGGACCTGATCGTCTGCGTGGGTTTCGGTGTGATCCTCCTCGTGACCGGGAAACCGCACATCGAGGCCCGGATGCTGGGCAAGCTTTGCACGACCGTGCAATTGGTGCTCGTTTTGGCTATGCTGTTGGCGGCGAACATGCCAGGATGGTTCTCTCGTTGGCCCGAGATTCTGTGGATCGTGGCGACCGCGCTGGCCGCCGCCGCCGCGTTGGACTATCTGCGGCAAGGCACCCGGCACCTGGCACGGTTCGGAGCGACGCAACAGCAAAACTTGAAAACCGAAAGCCGAAAGCTCAAAGCCTAGAACTGATAACTGAACACTGACAACCCCCTCAACACATGAGCGAGCACTCCCTGATGTCACACGCACAATCACCTTTCAGCCCCGTCTCGGAAATCATCGCCGACCTCAAGGCGGGACGCTTCGTTATTCTCGTCGACGACGAGGACCGCGAGAACGAAGGCGACCTCATCTGCCTGGCCGATTGCGCCACGCCCGAGATGGTCAACTTCATGATCCGCGAGGCCGCCGGCAAGCTCTGTCTCGCGCTCGAGGCAGAGCGATGCCAACAGCTTCATCTCCATCCGATGACCACCGAAAACACGGCCGAACACGGCACGGCGTTCACGGTTTCGATCGATGCCGCACCGATCTTCGGCGTCTCGACCGGTGTCAGCGCGACGGACCGCGTTCGGACGATCCAACGCTGCCTCGCCGAGGATGCCCTCCCGTCCGACCTGCGCCGGCCCGGCCACGTCAGTCCGCTAAGGGCCGATCCCGGCGGCATCCTCGTTCGGGCGGGTCACACCGAGGCGAGCGTCGACCTGGCCCGCTTCGCCGGTCACAAGCCGGCGGGGCTCATCATCGAGATTCTCAACGAGACCGGCGAGGTCGCCCTGCTCGACGGCCTCGTGCAATTCGCCGACAAGCACGGCCTCAAGATCGGCACGATCGAATCACTCATCGAATACCGCCTCCAGCGAGAACAGTCTGTCCTCCGCGTCGAGTCGATCCCGCTCAGCAACGAGTGGGGTGACTGGACCCTACACGCCTACAAGAGCGCGCTCGATGTCGAGCCGCATCTCGCCTTGTGCATGGGCGACCTCGGCCAGACCGACGCCGGCGGCGACGTCATCGCCGTGGATCATCCCGTGCTGACGCGCGTGCATTCGCAATGCCTGACGGGCGACGTGTTCGGCTCGGGCCGTTGCGATTGTGGGGACCAACTCGATCGTGCGATGCAGTTGATCAGCGAGGCGGGCGAGGGTGCCATCGTCTATCTACGGCAAGAGGGCCGCGGCATCGGCCTGTTGAACAAGCTGCACGCATATCGGCTCCAGGATGGCGGAATGGACACGGTCGAGGCGAACGAACACCTCGGCTTTCCCGCCGACAAACGCGACTATGGCATGGGGGCCCAGATTCTTCGCGACCTCGGCATCCGCCGGGTCCGGATCCTCACGAACAACCCAAAGAAGATCAGCCGACTCGAAGTCTATGGGCTCGAGGTGACCGACCAGTTGCCGATTCGGATCAAGCCGACGGCCGGCAACGAACGCTACCTGCGCACCAAGCAGGAAAAGCTCGGGCACACGCTCGGGGGCGAATAGCGCCGGACCTATCTCGATGAAAGCGAGCCGGGCCGTCCCCGGCCCCGGTCGGGACGCGCGAGAATAGAGCGCGCCGTCGGTCCGCCAAACGGCAAGCCGGCGGGCAACCGCAGGGCGCAATCGGCCGTGTTCATAGAACGAGAACGGCCCGGCCGCGTCGTTCACCTCACGGTTACTCACCGCGACCGGGCCTTCTTATTCGCCGCCGGGGTTTCGCCCGGCCGCAGGACGTGCGGGATAGTCCCTGAACGGCACGGTCACGACGAAGTGATATTCATCGCCGCAATTCTGGCCGAAGGTCTTTCGTCTGCTCGACAATCCATCCCTTCACAAGGGGCTTCGGAGGCGACGCGGAACCCGATATTGTTGTTCTCGTTGTTCGGGTTGTTGTTGTTCCGGTTGGAGGACGCGAGGTTGTTGTCGTTGTTGTTGTACGACCCGCCACGCAGCCCGCGATTGGAACCATCGCCATTGCTCCCGCCGCCCTATACGTTCGTCAGCACCGCCCAACGCAAACGCCAGCTCTGAGCGTGGCGCACATGTCCGCACCACGCCACCACCGACCGCAAGAGCGATTGGATACCGCCCTTGCCTGCATTGACCGCCGCCAGCTTCGCACGATACCGCCGATGGAACCGCCTGACCGTCTGGCGTCGCACCCGGATGCGCCCATCGGCGAAGACCACGAATCCGCAGAAGTCCACGCCGCAGTCGCACCGCAACAGTCGGTTCTTGTCCGGGTGAATCTCCAGCCGCAGCGATTCGACCTTCTCCCGCACGGCACGGCCCCACTCACGCAGTTGCCCGCGATCATGGCTGAACAGCAGGAAGTCGTCCATGTAGCGCACGTATCCCTTGCACCGAAGCTCATGCTTGACGAAGTAGTCCAGCGGATCGAGGTACACGTTCGCCGCGAACTGGCTGGTCAGGTTCCCGATCGGCAGCCCCCGCCGCAGCACGCGATGATCAAACAGGGGCAATCCACCGTCGGGCACGGCCACGCGGCCACCGTCTTCGTGGCTGGCGAGAATGCCCGCCAGCAGATCAAGCAACCGCCGGTCGCCGATCACCCGCC
>CAYYPB010000147.1:0-6941 GCA_964473405.1 uncultured Planctomycetaceae bacterium | reverse complement strand
CCCGGCTTTGCCGGGGGACGGCCACCGACGACGCCCCCCTGCAGTGCGGGGGGGTGGGGGAGCGCGTGAACCGCTTCTCGGACGCCGCCGATTCGAAGGATTACTCACTAGGGGTTCGCAGCAGTGAGTTATCGTCACGCTCCTCCTGTCCCAAAATGCCGGCCGCCACGCGGTCGTGACGGCCTGCATTGCAAGAGGACGCTTGTCTCAGTCGTGTGGCCCCACGCAGATCGGACGCGCTTCTATTAGAGCCCGATACCAGGCTGAACTTCTTTTGCTTTTGCCTTGTGCGGCAGCTATGGTTTTGGTAGACGGGGGCGAAGGCTACAGCGCAGGGGGCGTAGCCACACGCCAAGGGGGAAACACAAACACAATCTGTTCGGTCCGGCAGGCCGGGGGGCCTGTTTATCAGATTGGCATCGCCAAGGGGGGAAGAAGATGAAGACACTCGCGATCACGCTCATGCTGACAGTCGCCGCTAACGCCAATGGATCCATCGTCACACTCGACGGCATCTCCGACGGCGCGGACACCTACACCCATACCGAGACGGTCACCTGGTTCAACGGCCACAAGACCGCCCACAGCCTCTATGGCGATTTCGACAATCAGTCCCATACGACGGACATCCAGTACGGAATCGGCCAGCTTGCCGGCGACGCCTCGGGCCAGGAGTATTTCTTCCTCTTCGTGGAAGCTCCTCTTTATGCCAAGAACATGATCTGGGAAAACCTGGACTGGCGGAATGTCTTTCCCGTTGCGAACACCGATCCGAGTGTCGGCCTGACGGAAGCCGACGTGGCTTCCTATCGCGCGCATCATGAAACCCACCACGACGTGGGCGATATGAAACTCGATTTCGGCGGTGCCACCGGGAGTGAGAAACTCATTTTCCTTGACGCCGGCGGCGGCAATCAGTTCGAGGCGGACCTCGCCGGCGGTGCCGACAACGCGCTCGGGCTGGTCGGGTTCAAGGATTCCTCTGACTATCTTCTCGACAACGGCCTCGCCACCACCGACCTGAGCCTCGCTCGCGACAGAACGATGTCATTTGAGTTCCAGTTCGCGGTGAACACGCAGATGAACGACCAGCTGCTGGGCTACGCCCGCAACGGACTCGAGTTCCACCTATCGCCGGAGAGAGGCTTGGTTCCCGAGCCGACGTCAGCCGCGCTACTCGGGCTGGGCGGCTTCATACTACTTCGCCGACGACGCTGAGAAGGCTGGAAACACAATCAACCTCAGGCCCGCCCGTGTGGCGGGCCTTTTTCTTGCGCGGCCTTGCAGCAGCCCTCCCGCCCTGTTCACCGCGTTGGACGACCGCAAGCGTCATGGCGACAATGCTCGACAGGCTGTTCCACGAAGGCCGATGCGGTCGAACGTGGCCACTGGAAAGTGAGAGCGTCGTTGCAGGCTGGTTCACAACCTGAGTCCACGGGCAACCGACTTGCTTCGCACGGCGTGATGCTGGCGATCATGGCGGCAGGGTTGTGGAGCCTTAACGGAGCCCTGGTCAAGCTCATCTATCAGGACGGCGCCGGGCCGCATGGCCTGACGATCGCCTTCTATCGCTCGCTGTTTGCCGGCGTCTGCCTGCTGCCGCTGGCTTGGGGGAAGTTCCACACGCTTGGCACTCGGCGTGCCGAACCGAATGCCGACGACGGCCCCACGGCAAGACCGGGGGTTCATGGCCTGTTCGGCATCCGCCTCGCCGCGCTGTGGTGCGTGCTGCTCTTCTCGCTGATGACGGTCTGCTTTGTCGTGGCCAATACCATGACCGAGGCGGCCAACGCGATCCTCCTGCAGTACACGTCCAACTTCTGGATCTTCGCTCTGTCCCCGATCCTCTTGAAAGAGCGGCCCGGCGGTCGGGCCCTCGGCTATCTGCTCGTAGCCATGGTAGGGATCGTCATCATCTTTGCCGGCAACGCCGCCACCGATCTCGCCGGGCTCGTCGTCGCCCTCGCGTCGGGGCTCTTCTACGGTCTGCTCATCATGGCGTTGCGACATCTGCGGGACAGCGACGCCGCGGCCGTCACCGTCCTGAACAACTTGGGCTCGGCCGCGTTGATCCTCCCGTTCGTCCTGCTGATCGACGGGGCGGCGCTGCAACTCGACACGCGTTCACTTTGGCTACTCGTCTTCATGGGGCTCGTGCAGTTCGGCCTGCCGTATCACCTGTTCTCATTGGCCCTTCGACGTATCACCGCCTACGAAGCGGGGCTGCTCACGCTGATCGAGCCGGTGCTTGTACCGATCTGGACATACCTCGCCGTACGAGAGGCCGTTCCGCGCGAGACGGTTCTGGGGGGGACGCTGATTCTGTTGGCGCTCGTGTTGTTTCTGCGCAGCGCTCGGAGGCAGAGTTCCACTGCTGAGGCTTGAATTGCGAGCGAAGATCCGTCAGCCCTCAGCTATCAGCCGGAGGAGGGTCTGCTGCCCGGGGCGGGTCCACACCTTGACGATGCCGCGCGTCAGGGCTAGCGTGAGTTCTGCATTGTTCGTCGATGCCCGGACCGATCGATGAATCGGCTCGCGCCCAATGGGAACCCACGGATTGTGATCCAACCGAGAACAATGGCGCCTCGCTCGAATTCGGAGATGACCATGAGAGCTTCACTCTTGACGATTTGCGTGTGCTTCGCTGCCGCGATCACCACTGGCTGCTTGAACGTTCGAGCCCCGGAGAAGATCGAGATCGGCAACCGGCCCCGGTCGGCCAACGTGGACAGCTCGACCATCCCGCAGACCAGAACGCACGAACAAGCCAAAGCCGAACTCGCCAAGGCCTATCAGCAGATTCGCTACCTCGAGTACGAGCACAACCGCTGCAAGGGCAAGCTCAAAGATGCCCGAGAGGACGCTGAGGAGTACGAGGAGAAGTACGACCGTCTCGAGGATGAGTATGACCGCCTCGAAGACAAGTACGAGGACCTCGATGAGAAGTACGACGACTAGTGAACGGCCACAGTCGTTCCTACGCATTCATCGCGCAATGAGTGTCTGTGGCACAGGCGTCCCGCCTGTGGTCCCACCGGCGAGACGCCGGTGCCACAGAGACGTTGGAACCTCGTCAACCCGGAGATTCAAGCGTGCGATGCACTAGAGCTGTTTCACGCTCCTCGTGACGGCCGACGGGGACGTCGGGCGCCAGCAGCACCCGGGGCACCGCGACGGGTAGGACGCGCCCTACTTGCTTGCCGCCAGCAATCAGAACCCCACGAACGACCGGATCAGTGCCAAACTGACCGCCGCCAGCACAATAGTCGAGCCCAGGCCCGCGATCACGGCGCGGCGGCCCACGCCTGCCAACTCCCTGGCGTTGACCTCCAGGCCGATGGCGGCCATGGCCAGCGTGAGCAGGATCTTTCCGATCGTGGTGAGCATCTTCACCAGCGAGACATCCGCCTCGCCGAGACGCAGCGTCGGGAGCAGCCCGAACGTGCCCAGCAATGCCATCAACACAAAGCCCCACACGAACCACGGAACCAATCGCATGTAACGCACCATGCTCGGCCGGCCCTGGTTCGCAGCCGCGCGGCCTCTGGCTCCTACGATGGCTAACACGAACACGAGCGGTGCCAACAGCGCCACGCGAAGCATCTTGACGGCCGTGGCCAGCGTGCCGGCGTCCGGGCTATGCGCGAGACCGGCCGCCACGACCTGCGGCACGGCGTGGATCGTCGTGCCGGCCCAGACGCCGTAGGCCTCGTGTCCCATCGCCAAGACGCCGCCCAATAGCGGACAAGCCAGCATGGCCAGCAAGCCGAACAGATTCACCGTGCCGATGGACAAGACGAGATCGTCATCGTCCGCGTCGATCAAGGGAGCGACGGCGACAATGGCACTATTGCCGCAGATGCCCGTCCCGGCGCCGAGGAGCATGGACAGCTTGTGTCCCAGCCCCAGGCAACGCCCAAGTCCATAGGCCGCGCCAATGGCCGTCGCCATGCAGAGCAGCGTGATGATCAGCACCGAGGTTCCCAACGACGTCACGCGATTGAGGTCCAGCCCCGCACCGATGAGAATGATGGCAAACGGAATGGCCGTCTTGACGATTCTCTTGCAACCCGGCCGAATCGACGACGGCAGCGTGAGGAGATTGCGAACGACCGCACCGAGGATGATCGCTATGATGGCCGCACTGATCGGATGGCGAACATCGAGCCCCTCGCCCACCTGAAAGGGCGGCAGCGGCAGATAGTGAATGCCGTAGGCCCCCGCCGCCACAACGCAGGCCGCGACAAGACCGGGGCGGACGGCAACAGGCGAGGCGCGCTGAGGTTCATCAGCGGGCGGCGCCGGCTGCGAAGGTGGGGACTGTTGGCTCACAGATTCACGTCCGTCCTAAATCCCGCAGCCGAGATTGTGTTCGTGGATCGTCGGCCGAAACTCTCCCACCGCTTTGTCGATCAGCGAGTATGTATCCATCCGCAGCAGGGGCGGCGAGTAGATGTGCAGCGTGACCAGATCCTCGCCCGGGCTCTGCAAGTTGGACACCTGGTGGATGTCCTCGTCCTCGCAGGCAAGAGCCTGTCCGCAAGCAACGTCCGTCGAGGAAACAGGTTTCAGAAGAGTACTCGGCGTCCGTGCAAAAACGGTTTCAGTCGCCAGCCCGCTGAGGACGCGGACACCACAGGTCGAGCCCGCGTGATTGTGGATCGGGCTGCGCTGCCCGCTTCTCCAGCAGAGAACCAACGCTTGATAGAGCGGTCCTTGCCGAAGCAGATTGCGAGCGTACTGATGCTCCAGGAACTGCACAGCGTCGGCCACGTCCTCGAGGCCAATCTCCAGGGCGTCCAATCGCGATCTGAGAGCCTCGACAGTGGGCCGCTCGGTCAATCCATCGAGGTAGTCAAAGAGACTACCCAGCGTCTCACGGCGGACCGCAGTTTGCGACATGTCATGCCCTCAATGTGCGACAGGAGAGTAGCCGCCGGCAGAAGGACTACACGTGCGGCGCGAAGAGGCGACTACCGGGTTGCCGCATGCGCGGCGTGCTCGTGCGAATGCTCGGCCGCCGCGACGCGATAGTGCGCGGCCAGGGCATCGATGGCCCTGCCAAGCTGGGCGACATCAGCGGGATCCACCGTCTGCTTGGTCTTCATGGCCGCTCGCATGACCGCGTGGTGGTCGGCGAGTTTCTTGAGGTACGCCTCGTAGCCATCCTGGCCAGCCGCGACGGGCTTGACCTTCTGAGTCAGGAAGTACTCCGACACGACCTTGATCATGTTGGAAGCGTGGGCTTCCTTGGTGATGATCCAGCGCGTGGCCTGATTGAGGGCCAGCGGTTCGTTCTTGCCGGAGAGGGCCTTGATCTGCGTGATGGCCTTGGCGATGGTGGCCGCATCCTCACGCAAAGACTTGATCCTGGCCGTGTCATCGTAGATTCCGCATGGAACTTGGCAATGCGCTTCTGCCTCCTGCTGCCACGACGTCCAAACCGCGAACGTCGCCAGTGAGGCGAACAGAAAGAGAGAACAGCCGGGAAGAAGATATCGCTTCATTGGAAAACTCCTGTCTGAAAACTGGAACGCTACCGGCGCCGCCCGAACAAAAGGCTGGAGCCTATTATTGGATACTGAACCGGGATATCCCATTCAACGGGCTTCGATCAGCATCCTAGCGCGCAAGACCTCGCGTTTCCAGGGCGGACGAACTCCCTCGACGCCCCGACCCGGCCGCTGGCTCTGCTCCCTCAGCGGCCTCGCTTCACCGCCTTTGTATCCACTCCGAGCCCGCGTGTTTCGAGGTGAGCGTCTCGCTTGCCGTTCGCGCTTCTTCGCGCCATTCGTCGGGCATCAGCACGACACCGAGCGCGCGTTCGAATGCGGGCAGCAGGCGATCCACAGCCTGCGAGAACGTGACCGACTCCGCAAGGCTCGACCATGTTCCGACGCGCTGCTGGGCATGGCGACTAGCCAGCATGATCGAGCCGTGTTGCAGCACTGCTTCGCGCGTCCGCCGCTGGGCCGAGCCGGCGATCTTCGCCACGCCGCCGGCACCCGTCGGATCGTCGTACACAATATCCAACGCATGACGACGGTCGAAGCAGAAGAAGGGTCCACGGTGCGCCGCCCCACCGCGTTCGGTCTCGTCTTCGCCGAACATGCGAACGCCATCGCAGTCGATCGCCGCGATGATCGCCTTGTGCGCGCGTTCATAGAGCCCGACAGGGCCTCCCTTCGCGAGCCGGTGATCGCCGGGCAGCACCAGAGAATAGGTAATCTCGAGATCGTGCAGAATCGCCCCGCCGCCGGTCGTCCGTCGGACGACGGCCAGATCGCCAGCGGGCCCTGTCAATCGCTCATACTCCGCGTACGCCTGGAAGTAGCCCAACGAAATCGTGGCCGGTGACCAAGCATAGAACCTCAGCACAGCCTGCCCATCGCCGCAACCACAGCCCACGAGCAGCGCCTCGTCGCGAGCCATGTTCACAGCCCCCGCAGCCGGCGCGTCGATCAGCAGTCGAACGGATTCCATGCACAGATAGTAGCGAGATGGGCGACATTCCGCGCCGGAGCCGGCGCGTCAATCGTCCAGGGCGATGGGCCACGGTGTTCGCGGCCGCAGCGCGAACGCGCCTGCACCCACGATCATCGCCGCTGTCACGGGCAAAACCGCGACGGCCAGCAACACGAGTATGAAAGCCCTCGGGCCATTGATTCGACGGAACATGCGAGAACATCCCCCACGGAGGGGAAATGCAACCGTTGTGCCGTGCGATTGACCAGCGGTGCGGCGACCACGCAGCGGCGGTCATCGCCGGAACGCCACCCATCGAAATGCGGCGGACGCGGCCCACGCCATGGTCCTATCGGACGCCGGCCCCGCCCCACCGATCGAGTCGCCGAGTTGTAAGTAGCGCCGGGCATGCGGCCGTGTCGCATCCTGGCAGCATCGCCCAGTCGAACGGCGCTGAAGAGCCGTGTGGTTTCCCG